>NZ_FYAW01000004.1:0-1223 GCF_900185735.1 Stappia sp. P2PMeth1
GTGACCTGAGCCCCAAGTCCCCTCCGGTTTTACGGAGAGTCCTTGGGTTGATGTTTGGCCCTAAGCGGCCTGTTTTTCCAGTGCCAGATTGCTGGCAAATTCGCTGGGCGTGAGATTGCCCAACGAGGAATGCGGTCGATGGTCGTTGTAATCATCCTTCCATGCGCCGATCCGCATCTTGGCTTCGGCCAGTGACGTGAACAGCGTCTCGTTGAGGCATTCATCGCGGAAGCTGCCGTTGAAGCTCTCGATGAAGCCGTTCTGCATAGGCTTTCCCGGCGCGATGTAGTGCCAGTCGATCTGCCGGTCCTGGGACCAGCGCAGGATCGCCATGCTGGTGAACTCGGTGCCATTGTCACTGACCACCGTCGACGGCCTGCCTCTTTGTGCGATGATGGCATCGAGCTCGCGCACCACCCGTCGCCCGGAGAGCGAGGTGTCTACGACCAGAGCGAGGCATTCCCTAGTGTGGTCATCGACAACGGTCAGCACCCTGAACCGCCGGCCATCGGTGAAAGCATCGCTGACAAAGTCCAGGCTCCATCGCTGGTTAGGCTGGTCCGGCACAATGATCGGCCGTCGTGTTCCCAAGGCACGTTTACGGCCGCCGCGCTTGCGCACCTGCAGCTTCTCCTCGGCATAGAGTCGCCTGAGCTTTTTGATGTTCATCGCGATGCCCTGTCGCTGCAGCATCACATGGATACGACGATATCCGAACCGGCGCCGCTGGGCGGCAACGGCCTTCATCGCCTCTCGCAGCTCACGGTCGTTCGGCCGCAGACTGCGATACCGCACGCTCGATCGATCCACAGCCAAAGCTTCACACGCCCGCCGCTGGCTCACCCCATGCACCAGGCAGGCATGAGCCACCGCATCCCGCTTTGCGTCGGGCGTCACCATTTTTTTGCTGCAACATCCTTGAGAATGGCATTGTCGAGCATGGCCTCGGCCAAAAGCTTCTTGAGCCGGGTGTTCTCGTCCTCCAGCGTCTTCAGCCGCCGGGCGTCCGACACTTCCAAGCCGCCATACTTGGCCTTCCACTTGTAAAAGGTCGCACTGCTGATGCCGTGCTTGCGACACAGGTCCGCCGTCCCCAGCCCGGACTCCTGCTCCTTCAATATCGCGATGATCTGTTCTTCGTTGAACCTGCTGCGCTTCATGCGTCCGCCCTCTGTTGCGGCGGACTCTACCAAAATCTGGAGGAGATCTAGGGGCTCAGGTCA
>NZ_FYAW01000018.1:0-40281 GCF_900185735.1 Stappia sp. P2PMeth1
CGGCATGGCGGCGCGCGGCTGGGCGGCGGGCGCCGGGCGCGGGGCCGGCTGCGGCTGGCGCGGAGCGGGCGCCGCATCGGCGACCGGCATCGCCGGCATGTCGTCCTCTTCCTCGCGGCGGCTCAGGCCGTTGGCCAGGCGGCGAAGCAGGCTCATCGGCCGGCGGTCCTCGCCGTGATGGGGCTCTTCTTCCGCCGCGCGGGCGTGGGCATGGGCCCGCATCTCGCGCTGCGCCACCGGCGGAAAGTCCTCGATCGAGGGCATGCGCGCCGGCTGCGTGACGGTTTCGGCGACCGGCGGGATATAGGGCTCGACGACCGGCGCATCGGCAACCGGCTCGGCGAGATCCGCCTCGTCCAGATCAGCCAGCGGACCACCGGTGCCGATCATGCCGGGAGCGGGAGAGAAACGGGCGATCTCCACCTCCGGATCGGTCGCGGCCTGCACCGGCTCGGGGATCTCCAGTTCCTGCTCGATCTTCTCCACTGCGGCCGGGCGAACCGGTGCGGCCGGGCGCGGTGCCGCGGCGGCCGCCGGCCTAGGGCGCACCATCGGCGCCGGATCGGAGATCGTCTTGAGGCGCTCGGTCAGCTCGGCCATCCGCGCTTCCGCCGGAGAGACATCGTCGCGCAGTTCCTTGTCGATGCCGGTCGCCACGACCGACACGCGGATGATGCCGTCGAGGCTCTCGTCGAAGGTCGCGCCGAGTATAATGTTGGCGTCGGCATCGACCTCCTCGCGGATGCGGGTGGCCGCCTCGTCCAGCTCGAACAGGGTCAGGTCGTTGCCGCCGGTGATCGAGATCAGCAGGCCGCGCGCGCCCTTCATCGAGGTCTCGTCGAGCAGCGGGTTGGCGATCGCCGCCTCGGCCGCCTGCATGGCGCGCTTCTCGCCGGAGGCTTCGCCCGTGCCCATCATCGCCTTGCCCATGCCGCGCATGATCGAGCGCACGTCGGCGAAGTCGAGGTTGATCAGGCCTTCCTTGACCATCAGGTCGGTGATGCAGGCAACGCCCGAATAGAGCACCTGGTCGGCCATCGCGAAGGCGTCGGCGAAGGTGGTCTGCGCATTGGCGATGCGGAACAGGTTCTGGTTCGGGATGACGATCAGCGTGTCGACCGCCTTCTGCAGCTCGGTGATGCCGGCCTCGGCGATGCGCATGCGGCGCACGCCCTCGAACTGGAACGGCTTGGTGACGACGCCGACGGTCAGGATGCCCATCTCGCGCGCCGCGCGGGCGATCACCGGGGCAGCGCCCGTGCCGGTGCCGCCGCCCATGCCGGCGGTGATGAACACCATATGCGAGCCGGACAGGTGGTCGTTGATCTCGTCGATGACCTCTTCGGCCGCCGCCGCACCCACATCGGGCTGCGACCCGGCGCCGAGGCCTTCGGTCACGGCAACGCCCATCTGGACGACGCGCTCCGCGTGGTTGCTGGCCAGCGCCTGGGCATCCGTGTTGGCGACGACGAAGTCGCAGCCCTGCAGGCCGGCCTGGATCATGTTGTTGACGGCATTGCCGCCGGCGCCGCCGACGCCGAACACTGTGATTCTCGGCTTCAGTTCCTGCAGATCAGGCATTTTCAAGTTGATGGTCATGGCTTCCTCGCGACCCTCGAAAGTCCGTTGCCGGAGCTTTCACTCAAACCCTCAGTTCCCTCGTCCTGCGCCGGGGGTTGTGCGACCCGACGCTTCCCGAGGCAGTTTCCCGCCTCAGAAACTCTCCCGGATCCAGTTGCCGACCCTCGCCAGCGCGCTCGATCCGAATGTCCATCTGGTGTTCGCGCCGCGCGGCTCGAACTGCTCGACCTGTGCCACCTGCGGGTAGATCAGCAATCCGACGGCGGCGGCGAAAGCCGGTCCCTTGGCCGCTTCCGGCAGTCCGGCGACGCCGAGCGGGCGGCCGAGCCGGACCTGGCGGCCGAGAACCCGGCGCGCCACCTCGCTCAACCCGGTGAGCTGGCTCGCCCCGCCGGTGAGCACGATGCGCTTGCCCACCCGCCCGGCGAAGCCGGAGGCGGTGAGCCTGTCGCGCACCAGTTCCATGATTTCCTCGACCCTCGGCACGATCACCCGCGTCAGCATCGAACGCGGGATCTGGTGCGGCAGGTCGCTGTCCGCATCGACCGGCGGGATCGAGATCAGATCCCGCTCGTCGGCCTGGCTCGGCAGCGCCGAACCCTGCAGCGTCTTGATCCGCTCGGCATCGGCAAGGCGCGTCGACAGCGCCCGCGCGATGTCCATCGTCACGTGATGGCCGCCGACGGCGATGGCGTCGGTATGCACCATCTGCCCCTCGACGAAGACCGACAGCGTCGTGGTGCCGCCGCCCATGTCGACACAGGCGACACCCAGCTCCGCCTCGTCCTCCACCAGGGTGGACAGGCCGCTGGCATAGGGCGTTGCCACCATCGTCTCGACGGTGAGGTGGCCGCGGTTGATGCACAGTTCGAGATTGCGCACCGGCGCCACCTCGGCCGTCACCACCTGCATGTCGACGCCGAGCCGGCGGCCGATCATGCCGCGCGGGTCGCGGATGCCGCGATTGCCGTCCAGCGTGTAGGCGATCGGCAGCGCATGCATGACCGCGCGCCCGTCCGCCACCGTATGGGCGCTGCCGGCCGACAGCACCCGCTGGATGTCCGCCTCGCAGACGGAGTCCGAGGCAAGCCCGACGCTCGCGGTGATGATCTCGGAGGTCAGCCGGCCGCAGGTGACGTTGGTGATCAGCGATTCCACCGTCAGCCCGGCCATGCGCTCGGCCGCGTCCACCGCCAGGCGGATCGCCTGTTCGGCCGCGTCCATGTCGACGACGACGCCGGACTTGAGGCCGCGCGAGCGCTGGTAGCCGTAGCCCAGCACCTCGATCGAATGGGTACGCCCCGGCAGCACGCAGTCGTCGTTGCGCGGGCTCAGCTTGGCGATCAGGCAGCAGACCTTGGTCGAGCCGATGTCGAGCACCGAGACGACGACGGCCCGGCGGCTCGGCAGCGGCCGCATGCGCGGCAGATAGATCGGGGCGGATCGGCGGCTCATGCATTGCCTCCCGAACGCCGGGGGCTGCGCGACTTGAGCTCGTTCTCGCGCCGCTCCATCGCCTCGCCGCTCAGGCGCACCACCACCCGGTCGGGCAGGCGGATATCGACGACGGTGATGTCGCGGGTCAGAAGGCCGGTCTCCGCGTCCAGCCGCATCAGGTCGGCAAGCGCCCGCGGCACGTCCGTCTCCGGCAGCCGCACGGTGATGCCGTTCTCCAGCAGCAGGTCCCAGCGCCGGTCGGAAACGAGGCGCGCGGCGCGCACCCTCGGCCGCAGCTCCGGCACCTTCTCCAGCGCCGCCAGGATCCGGTCGCCGCGATATTGCGCGCCGTGGCCCACCAGCATCAGGAGATTGGCATAGCGCCCGTCGACCTCGTCGCTGATCACCCGGCCGCTCGCGTCGATCACCGACAGACGGTCGCCGCGCTGCCACAGGGCGAAGGCCTCGCGCTCGTCGATGCGCACCTGCAGGGTGCCGGGATAGAGCTTCTGCACCGACACCGTCTCGACCCAGGGGATGCGCGCCAGCCGCTCGCGTGCGGCGGCCGCGTCGAACAGCGCGAGCGAGGTGCCCTGCTCGATCTCCAGCGCCTCGAGGATCTCGAATTCGGTCGTCTCGCGCTGGCCGGAGAGCTTAACGGCCGCGATCTCGAAACCGGCGGCCGAGGTCAGTGATTCGCTCACCGTGCGGGCGTAGCCGCCGACGGCCAGGGCATAGAAGATGGTCGCCGACAGGAAGACCAGCGCGCCGGCCGTGCCCGTCCACTCGGGAAGATCCTGCAGGATGCCGGCCGCGCGCCACAGCGGGCGGCGGTGCAAACGGGGCACGCCGCGACCGCGCGGCGCCAGCGCCGCCTCGATCGGCAGGACCATGTCCTCACCCCGTTTTGCCTTCATCGTCCGCAACTTGCGTCCTCCACCAACCAACTGGTCAGCTCTTCGTATGAATGTCCCGCATGGGCCGCGATCTCGGGCACAAGCGAGGTTTCCGTCATTCCGGGCTGAGTGTTCACTTCAAGACAGATCAGTTCGCCGCCGCCGCCGGGTTGTTCGTCGAAGCGAAAGTCCGCCCGCGACACGCCCTTGCAACCGAGTGCCTGATGCGCCCGTAGGCTAAGTTTCTGTACTTCTTGGTAAACAAATGGTGAAATTTCCGCCGGCAGGATGTGTTGTGATCCGCCGGGCGCATATTTCGCGTCAAAATCGTAGAAACCGTGTCCCAGCGGCATCACCTCGGTGACCCCCAGCGCCACGTCTCCCATCACCGCGCAGGTCAGTTCGCGCCCCGGCACGTAGCGCTCGATCATCACCGTGTCGCCATAGGGCCAGTCGTCGCGATAGAGCTCCTGCGGCGGGTGCGGCGCATTGTCCTTGACGATCAGCACGCCATAGGACGAGCCCTCGCGCACCGGCTTGGCGACATAGGGCGGGGGCATCGCATGCGCGCGCGCCGCCTCCAGCCTGTGGACGACCCGGTGCTCGGCAACCGGAATGCCGACCGCCTTCATCACCGCCTTGGCCTTCTGCTTGTCCATGGCGAGAGCCGAGGCCGCGACGCCGGAATGGGTGTAGGGAATGCCGAGGATCTCCAGCACGCCCTGGATGCAGCCGTCCTCGCCGAACGGCCCGTGCAGCGCGTTGAAGGCAACGTCCGGGCGCAGGTCGGCGAGCACCGCGGCGATGTCGCGCTGCACGTCGATCCGCGTCACCCGGTAGCCGCAGCGCTCCAGCGCCGCCGCGCAGCCCTCGCCCGACTTCAGGCTCACCGAGCGCTCGGACGACCAGCCGCCCATCAGCACCGCCACATGCTTGCGTTCAGCCATCGCTTGCCGCCTCCGCGATCCGCTTGCCGAGAAACGGCTCGACGCTTTGCTCCGCCGCCCACACGCCGAGCCGCTTGATCTCCCAGTCCAGCGCGATACCGCTGGTCTCCAGCACCCGGGCGCGCACCGTCTCGCCGAGCAGCTCCAGGTCGTGGCCGGTCGCCTCGCCCGTGTTGATCATGAAGTTGCAATGCATGTCGGACATCCGCGCCCCGCCGATCTGCAAGCCGCGGCAGCCGGCCGCATCGACGAGCTTCCAGGCCGAGTGCCCCGGCGGATTCTTGAAGGTCGAGCCGCCGGTCTTCTCGCGGATCGGCTGCGCCGCCTCCCGGTGAGCATTGACCTCGGCCATTTCCTGGCGGATCGCCTCGCGCTCGCGCGGCACGCCGCGGAACAGCGCCTGCGTAAAGATCGTGTCGGCCGGCTGCGCGCTGTGCCGGTAGCGATAGGCCATGTCGTCGCGGCTCAACCGCACGATCTCGCCGACCCGCGTCACCCCGGTCAGTTCCACCATCACCTCGGCGGTCTCGCTGCCATGCGCCCCGGCATTCATCCTCAGCGCCCCGCCGATGCCGCCGGGAATGCCGGCATAGAAGGCAAAGCCGCCCTGCCCGGCCTCCGCCGCCGCCTCGGCGAGCCGCTTGTCCGGCACCGCCGCGCCCGCGCGGATCGCCCCGTCCTCCTCGACCGTGACCGTGCCGAAGCCCTTGGCCGCCAGCCGCACGACGACGCCCTCGATGCCGCCGTCGCGCACCAAGAGGTTGGAGCCGAGGCCGATGGGCAGCACCGGCACCTCCGGCGGCAGAGCTTTCAGGAACAGCGCCAGATCGTCGGTGTCGGCCGGCTGGAACAGCAGTTGCGCCGGGCCGCCGACGCGGAACCAGGTCACGGCCGACAGCGGCTGGTTCGGCGTCAGCCGTCCGCGCAGCCCGATCCGGTCGAGACCGTGACGGGCGACGAGGTCGGGCCAGCTCATGCCCTGCCCCCGGTCTTGCGGGCGTCGGCGAGCCGCGCCGGCAGAGCCTGCGCCCATTGCGTGATGTTGCCGGCGCCAAGGCAGACGACATAGTCGCCCGGCTCGGCGATCCGCGCCACGCTCGCCGCCAGCTCCTCCTCGCCGCCGATCACATGCACGCTGCGATGGCCGCTGGCGCGAATGCCGTCGGCGAGCGCCGTATGGGTGATGCCCTCGCGCGGGGCCTCGCCGGCCGCATAGACCGGCGCGCAGACCACATGGTCGGCATCGTTGAAGCAGGTGGCGAAGTCGTCGAACAGGCTCTCCAGCCGGCTGTAGCGATGCGGCTGCACCACCGCCACCACCTTGCCCGGCGCCACCGCGCGCGCTGCCGCCAGCACCGCCCGGATCTCCACCGGATGATGGCCGTAATCGTCGAACACCTCGATCCCGTCGGCGCTGCCGGTATGGGTGAAGCGCCGCTTCACGCCCCGGAACGAGGCCAGTCCCTTGCGGATGCTGTCGCCGTCGATGCCGAGCTTCCAGGCGACGGCGATCGCCGCCGTCGCGTTGGAGACGTTGTGCAGGCCCGGCATCGGCAGGGCGATGTTCTCGATCACTTCTGTCTTGCCGGAAATCCGGTCGCGGAGCTCGACCTTGAAGATCGAACTGGCGCCTTCCGTCTTCAGGTCGAAGAAGCGCACGTCCGCCTGGCGGTTCTGGCCATAGGTGATGACCTGCCGGTCCTCGATGCGCCCGACCATCGCCTGCACTTCCGGGTGGTCGAGGCACATCACGGCAAAGCCGTAGAACGGCACGTTCTCGACGAATTGCAGGAAGGCGTCGCGCACCCCGTCGAAATCGCCGTAATGGTCGAGATGCTCCGGATCGATATTGGTGACGACGGCAATGTCCGCCGGCAGCTTGACGAAGGTGCCGTCGGACTCGTCCGCCTCCACCACCATCCAGTCGCCCTGGCCCATCCGCGCATTGGTGCCATAGGCGTTGATGATGCCGCCGTTGATCACCGTCGGGTCGAGCCCGCCGGCATCCAGCACCGCCGCGATGATCGAGGTCGTCGTCGTCTTGCCGTGAGTGCCGCCGATGGCGATCGCCTGCTTGAAGCGCATCAGCTCGGCCAGCATCTCGGCGCGCCGCACCACCGGCAGGAAGCGCTCGCGCGCCGCCGCAAGCTCGGGATTGTCGCGCTTGATCGCCGAGGAGACGACGACGACGCGCGCCTCGCCGAGATTGGCCGCGTCATGGCCGACGGTCACCGCGATGCCCTTGTCGCGCAGCCGCTTGACATTGGCGCTGTCGGAAACGTCCGAGCCCTGCACGGTGTAGCCGAGCATATGCAGCACCTCGGCGATGCCGCTCATGCCGATGCCGCCGATGCCGATGAAATGAACCGGACCGAGGTCCTGGGGCATCTTCATGATGCGCTTCCTCTTTGATCGAGATGGGCCGCAAGGGCGCCAACCGGCGCTCCGCTCGCGACGTGTTCGACGAGATCGGCGAGACGGCCGACCGCGTCCGGATGTCCCGCGGCACGCGCCGCCCGTGCCGCCGCGGAAAGACGCTCGGGCGCGGCCATCAGCTCGCCGATGAGGCCCGCCAGCCGCTCGGCGTCGAGTTCCGCCTGCCGCACCGGCCATGCGCCTCCGGCGCTCGCCAGCACTTCGGCGTTGCGGCCCTGGTCGTTGTCCAGCGCATGCGGCAGCGGCACGAGGATCGAGGGCCGGCCGATCACCGCCAACTCGCTGACGCTGGACGCGCCCGAGCGGCACAGCACCAGATGCGCACCGGCGATCCGCTCCGGCATGTCGGCGAAGAAGCTGGCGAGCTCCGCCTTGACGCCGAGCCGGTCGCAGGCCTCGCGCATGCGCGCCATGTCCTCCGGCCGGCACTGCTGCACCAGCTCCAGCCGCGCCCGCTCCTCGGCCCTCATCCGCTCGAGCGCGCCGGGCATCGCATCGCTGAAGAAGCGCGCGCCCTGCGAGCCGCCGAACACCAGCAGGCGGAAGGTCTCGCCGGGGCCGGCTGCGACATAGTCGCGCCCGCTCGCGGCGATCACCGCATCGCGCACCGGATTGCCCGTGCGCACGGACTTCGCCGCGAACCGGCTGTCGTCGCCATCGACCAGCGGAAAGCTCGTCGCCACCGCCGTCACCCGGCCGGCCAGCATCCGGTTGGCCCGGCCCATCACCGCGTTGGCCTCGTGCAGCACGCTCGGCACGCCGCCGAGGAAGGCCGCAAACATCGGCGGAAACGTCGGATAGCCGCCGAAGCCGACGACCGCGTCCGGGCGCAGGCGGACGATGAGCCGCCGCGCCTGGATCAGGCCCCTGCCGAGCTTCAGGGCGGTGCGGGCGAGCGCCAGCGGCGACCTGCCGGACAGTGTCGCCGAGGAGATCACATGCACGGCGCGCGCCGGAAACTCCTTGCCGAAGTCGCTGACGCGGGCATCGGTCGCCAGCTCCACCACATGGCCGCGGCGGCCGAGTTCGGCCGCCAGCGCCTGCGCGGGAAACAGATGGCCGCCGGTGCCGCCGGCCGTGAGCAGGATGGTACGAGACATCGTTCCCCGCTCACGACAGATGCGCTGGAGACAGGCGCGACACCACCACGCTGTCGGAGCGCGAGGCCTGCGGCCGCCGGCGGGTCAGCGCCAGCACGAAGCCCATCGAGATCGCCATCGCCAGCAGCGACGAGCCGCCATAGGAGATGAACGGCAGGGTCATGCCCTTGGCCGGCATCAGGTTGAGGTTCACCGCCATGTTGATGCCCGCCTGGATGCCGAACAGCACGATCAGGCCGGCCGTCGCCAGACGCCCGAACGGATCGCTGTCCTGCGCCGCATGACGCAGGCCGCGCAGCACCACGAAGGCGAAGACCAGCAGCAGGAGCAGGCAGACGACGATGCCGAATTCCTCGGCTGCCACCGCGAAGATGAAGTCCGTATGGCTTTCCGGCAGGATCCGCTTGATCGTGCCCTCGCCCGGCCCCCGGCCGAACCACGAGCCCGACACGAAAGCCTCGATGGCGCGGTCGATATTATAGGTGTCGCCGGCGCCCGGATCGAGGAAGCGGTCGACGCGGCTCTGCACGTGCGGCAGCATCATATAGGCGGAGACGAGGCCGCCGAGGCCGAGCACGCCGAGCGGCACGATGGCGAGCCACGACAGGCCGTTCAGGAAGATCAGCGCCGCGAAGACCAGCGCGATCAGCATGGTCTGGCCGAAATCCGGCTGGGCGACCAGCAGCGCCGCCGACATCACGAAGAGCAGCGTCGACAGCAGCGTGCCGGGCACTTCCGGCCGCCGTCCGCCCTCCGCCATCAGGAAGGCGGCCAGCACGATCAGCGCCGGCTTCAGGAACTCCGAGGGCTGGATCGAGAAGCCGAGCATGTTGATCCAGCGCCGCGCGCCCTTGGCCTCCATGCCGATGAACAGCGTCGCCACCATCAGCACCATGGAGAGGATGAACAGCAGCAGCGCGGCGCGGCGCACATAGCGCGGGCTCAGCGCCGAGATCGCCAGCATCAGGGCCAGCGCCGGCACCAGGAAGAAGGCCTGCCGCTTGATGAAGTGATAGCTGTCGATGCCGAGCCGCTCGGCGACCGCCGGGCTCGCCGCGAAGGACAGCACGATGCCGCCGATCATCAGCACGATGAACCCGGCGACCAGCAGGCGGTCGACAGTCCAAAGCCATTCGGCGAAGGGGCTTCGATCGGCACGGCTGACCATCACGCGATCTCCTGTCCGGTCTGTTGCGGGACGATCCCGCGCACGACCTCGGCAAATGCCCGTCCCCGGGCCTCGAAATTGGGAAACTGGTCGAAGGAGGCGCAGGCCGGCGACAGCAGCACCACCGGCTCGTCCGCCCCGTCGCGTGCCGCATCGCGCGCCGCAGCGGCAACCGCCGCCGCCAGCGTGCCGGACATCTCCGTCTCGACATGGCCGGCCAGCGTCGCGGCGAAGTCCTGCGCCGCCTCGCCGATCAGATAGGCCTTGGCGATCCGGCCGAACCACGGCCGCAGGCTGTCGATGCCCCCCGCCTTGGCCCGCCCGCCGGCGATCCAGTAGATGCGCGCATAGCTCGCCAGCGCCCGCTCGGCCGCATCGGCATTGGTCGCCTTGCTGTCGTTGACGAACAGCACCCGCCCGGCGCGCGCCACCATCTCCATGCGATGGGCAAGGCCGGGAAAGCTGGCGAGCCCCGCGCGGATCTCATCCGCGGGCAGCCCCAGCGCCCGGCAGGCGGCGATGGCCGCGCAGGCGTTCTGCGCATTGTGCGCGCCGCGCAGCGACAGGATCGGCGCCAGATCGACAAACACGCTCTGCGCGCCGCCCTCGTCCAGCCATAGCACGCTGCCCTCCGCGTGGACGCCGTCCGCCACCGGATGGCGGGCGCTGATCCGCCGCACGGGCGTGCCGGCGCGCGCCGCCCGCTCGGCGACCGCCACGCTGTGCTGATCGTCGACCCCGACCACGGCGAGCCGGCTCCCGGCGATCAGCCGTTCCTTGACGCTGGCGTAGTGCTCCAGCGTGCCGTGCCGGTCGAGATGGTCCGGCGTGATGTTGAGCAGGATGCCGACCGACGGGTCGAGCGAGGGCGCAAGGTCGATCTGGTAGGACGAGCACTCGATGACATGGATGCGCGCGGGCGAGGGCGCCGCCAGCTCCAGGATCGGCACGCCGATATTGCCGCCCATCTGGGCGTCGCGCCCGGCCGAGGTCAGGATATGGGCGATCAGCGCCGTCGTCGTCGACTTGCCGTTGGTGCCGGTGATGGCGACCAGCGGCGCGTCCGGAGCGATCCGCCGGCGCTCGCGCAGGAACAGTTCCACATCGCCGATCACCTCGACGCCATGGCCGCGGGCAAGCTCCACGCTCCAGTGCGGGCGCGGATGGGTCAGGGGCACGCCCGGCGCCAGCACCAAGGCGGCGATCCGCGACCAGTCCTCCTGGCGCAGGTCCGCAACGGTGAGCCCCGCCTTGCGCGCCGCCTCGCGTCCGGCCTCGCCGTCGTCGAAGCACACGGGCTCGGCGCCGCCGGCGGCAAGTGCGCGCGCCGTCGCCAGCCCCGATCCGCCGAGACCGAAGACCGCAACGCGCCTGCCCTTGAACCCGCTGACCGCGATCATCGCCTCACCTCAGCTTCAGCGTCGCGAGGCCGACCAGGGCGAGAACCACGGCGATGATCCAGAAGCGGATCACCACCTGGCTTTCGGTCCAGCCGAGATGCTCGAAATGATGGTGGATCGGCGCCATCTTGAAGACACGCTTGCCGGTGAGCTTGAACGAGGCGACCTGCACGATCACCGAAACCGCCTCCAGCACGAACAACCCGCCGATGATCGCCAGCACGATCTCGTGCTTGGTCGCCACCGCGATCGCGCCGATCATGCCGCCGAGCGCCAGCGAGCCGGTGTCGCCCATGAAGATCGCCGCCGGCGGGGCGTTGAACCACAGGAAGCCGAGACCGGCGCCGATCACCGCGCCGCACAGCACCGCCAGTTCGCCGGTACCCGGAACGTGGTGGATCTGCAGATATTCGGCGAAGACCGCGTTGCCCGACAGATAGGCGATCAGGCCGAACGAGGCCGAGGCGATCATCACCGGCACGATGGCGAGACCGTCGAGACCGTCGGTCAGGTTCACCGCATTGCCCGCGCCGACCATCACGAAGGCGGCGAAGGGAACGAAGAACAGGCCGAGGTTGAACGCCAGGTCCTTGAAGAAGGGAAAGCCGATCGAGGTGCCGTGCGCGCCGACTTCCAGCAGCGTCACGCACCAGGCGGCGAAGCCCGCGATCACGAATTCCAGCCCCAGCCGGCTGCGGCCGCTGAAGCCCTTGTCCGTCGCCTTGGTGACTTTGAGATAATCGTCGTAGAAGCCGATGGCGCCGAAGCCGACCGTCACGCCGAGCACGATCCAGGTATAGGGATTGGCGAGGTTCGCCCACAGCAGCGTCGCGACGATCATCCCCGACAGGATCATCAGGCCGCCCATCGTCGGCGTGCCCTTCTTGGTCAGCAGATGGCTCTGCGGCCCGTCCGCGCGGATCGGCTGGCCGTGTCCCTGGCGCAGGCGCAGCGAGGAAATGATCATCGGCCCGAACAGGAAGATGAACAGCAGCGCCGTCATGATGGCGCCGCCGGTGCGGAACGTGATGTAGCGGAACACGTTCAGCGCCGAGAACTGGTCGGAAAACGCGACGAGGAAATAAAGCATCGATACAGCGTTCCTATTCGGCCCCGTCGTCCTCGACGGGGAATTCGCGTTTCAGGGCCTCGACGAGCGGCCCCATCCGGGTGCCCAGCGATCCCTTGATCATGATGACGTCGCCCGGACGGATATCCTCGACGATCAGCGGCTTCAGGCCCGCCGCCTCCTCGGAATAGGCGCCGCGCTGGTGCTTCGGCAGCACGTCCCACAGGGCATGCATGCGCGGTCCGGCACAGTAGACGAGATCCGCGCCGGATTCGGCAACCGCCGCGCTCAAGGCCGCATGCAGCCGCAACTCGGCCTCGCCGAGCTCCAGCATGTCGCCGATCACGGCGATCCTGCGGCCGTTGCGCTCGATCGGGGTTTCCTTCAGGAGGTGCAGCGCCGCGCGCATCGAGGCCGGATTGGCGTTGTAGCTCTCGTCGATCAGCGTCGCGCGGCCGCTCGGCAGTCGCAGCAATGCCTGCTGGCCCCGCCCCTTCGGCGCGCGGAAGGCTGCGAGCGCCATGCCGGCCCGGGCGAGGTCGCCGCCCAGTTCCGCCACCGCGCCCAGCACGGCGAGGCTGTTGGTGACCAGATGCGTGCCCGGCGCGCCGACCTTGTAGGTGATCTGCTGGTCGAAGACATGGCCGGAAATCGAGGTGCAGCCGGTCTGCGCCGAGATCCGCTCGGCCTGGACATGGGCGGGCCCGAGCCGGCCGAAGGTGGCGATGCGGCGCACCCCGGCCGCCTTGGCCAGATAGGTCAGGAGGTCGAACTGGTCGTTGTCGCGATTGAGCAGCGCCAGCCCGCCCGGCTCCAGGCCGAGGAAGATCTCGCCCTTGGCCTGGGCGATGCGCTCGACCGAGCCGAAGAACTCCAGGTGCACCTTCTCCACCGTGGTGATCACCGCCACATGCGGGCGCACCATCTGCACCAGGGGCGTGATCTCGCCCGGGTGGTTCATGCCGATCTCGAAGACGCCGAACTCGGTGTCCGCCGGCATCCGCGCCAGGGTCAGCGGCACGCCCCAGTGATTGTTGAAGGAGGCGACCGGCGCATGGGTGCGGCCCGATGCGTCGAGCGCCAGTTTCAGCATGTCCTTGGTGCTGGTCTTGCCGACCGAGCCGGTCACCGCGACGATGCGGGCGCGGCTGCGCGCCCGCGCGGCCCGGCCGAGGTCGCGCAGCGCCTCCAGCGGGTCCTCGACGACGAGATAGCGCCCCTGCGGCGGCAGCGCGTCGACCCGTTCGCGCGCGACGATGGCAAGGGCGGCGCCCGCCTCGCAGGCCTTGGCCGCGAAGTCGTGCCCGTCGAACCGCTCGCCGGCGATCGCCACAAAGGCCTCGCCGGGCGCGATGCTGCGGCTGTCGATGGAAACGCCGGTGATATGGGGACTGTCGGCGCCGCGCAGCTCGCCGCCGGTCGCCGCGACCATCTCTTCCAGGTACCACAGCGGCCGGTCGGGCTCGGCCTCCACCGGCTCGCGGTCCACCGGCATCGGCTTGACCGTCTGCGCAGCCGGCGCGGTGAACACCGGCACGGCCGGCGCGACAAAGGCCGGATGGACCGCCACCGCGCGCGCGGGAACGGGCACAGGCTCGGGCTCAGGCTCAGGCTCAGGCTCAGGCTCTGCCTCAAGCGCGGCCCCAGCCTCTTCTGCCTCTTCTGCCTCCGCCGGGAGGTCCGGCTCGCTGGCGGCGGCCTCTTCGACCTCGTCCGGCGCCGCCGGCTCGGCGGCCAAGGCATCCGGGAGATCGTGCGGGGGCCACCAGTCGGCGAACGGCTCGTCCTCGGCCAGGTCGTCTTCTGTCAGGTCGGCCTCGGCGAGGTCCGCCTCGGTCAAGTCGTCTTCGGCGAGGTCGTCTTCTGTCAGATCCGGTTCTGCTGGCTCTTCCTCCGCTGGCTCCCCGTCCTGCAGCTCCCCCTCCGCGTCCAGCGTAGTCTCGCCGTCGCCGGCCTCCGCCGGTTCGCCCAGCAGATCCTCCTCGGACAGCAGGAACTCCGGAAAATCCGGCTCTCCCGGCGCCGCGTCGGCCAGGTCATCGTTGTGTCGCGCCAGCAGTTCCTTCGCCAGCAGGTCCGCCATCGACGGCGCGCCGGGCGCGGCGGCATCGCCCGCATCCCCGTCGGCCATCTCATCGATATCGGCCTCGTGGGCCTCGACCTCATGACCCTCGGCGATCCGCTCGTCCTCGTCGAACAGGTCGTCGAGCACCTCGTCCCCGGACGGGCGCTCCGCCGCGTCAGCGTCCGCCTCGAAGCGCTGGCTCAGCACCTGCTCCAGCGCGTCGTCGAGATCGAAGTCCCCGCCAGTGTCTGCGCCAGTGTCCCCGCCCGTGTCTGCATCCGCCTCGATGTCCGCATCGGTGTCGAGATCGAGATCCAGGTCGAGCCCGAAGTCGATGGCCCCGTCTTCGGCCGCCTCGAACAGCGCGCTTTCGGCCACCGCCGCAATCGCCGCGCGGGCGACCTCGTGATCGGAGAAGGGCAGCACCTCGTTGCCGACGATCTGGCCCGGCTCGTGCCCCTTGCCGGCGATGCACAGCACGTCGCCCGGCTGCAGCATGCCGATGGCCGCTTCGATGGCGTCGCGCCGGTCGCCGATCTCGATCGCCGCCGGCGCCCCGTCCAGCACCTCGGCGCGGATCTTTGCCGGGTCCTCGCTGCGCGGATTGTCGTCGGTGACGATGACGATGTCGGCCTGCCGGCTGGCGGCCTGTCCCATCAACGGCCGCTTGCCCGGATCGCGGTCGCCGCCGGCGCCGAAGACGACGATCAGCCGCCCTTGGGTAAAGGGGCGCAGCGCGGCGAGCGCCGTGTCGAGCGCATCCGGCTTGTGCGCGTAATCGACGAAGACCAGCGCGCCGTCGTCGGTCTCCCCGACCAGTTCCAGCCGGCCCGGCGCGCCCTCCAGGCTTTCCAGCGCCGCCAGCGCCACATCGGTGGCGATCCCGCAGCAGATGGCGAGCCCGGCGGCGATCAGCGCGTTCGACACCTGGAAGCGGCCGGCCAGCGGCAGGCGCACCTCGAACGGCCCGTCCGCCGTCTCCAGCGACAGGATCTGGGTAAAGCCCTCGTGGCGGATATCGAGAAGCTTCAGGTCCTCGCCGCCCTCGCCGACGGTGAAGACCGGGTGGCCGCGCTCGCGCGCCACTGCCAGCACCCGCCCCGCGTAAGGCGCCGCCGGCTCCAGCACCACCGGCCGGTCGGCGTCGAGCAGCGTTTCGAACAGCCGCAGCTTGGCGGCGAGATAGTCCTCGACATCGGCGTGGTAGTCGAGATGGTCGCGCCCCAGATTGGTGAAGGCCGCCGCCGCAAGGCGCAAGCCGTCGAGCCGCCGCTGGTCGAGCCCGTGGCTGGACGCCTCCAGCGCAGCGTGGGTGATGCCGTCGCCGGCGAGCTGCGCCAGCGTCTGGTGCAGCGTCACCGGGTCCGGCGTCGTCAGGCTGCCATATTCGGCGCCCCGGCTCGTCACCGTGCCGATGGTGCCAAGGCTCGCCGCCTCGAAACCGGCATGGGCGAAGATCTGGCGGGTGAAGACGGCGACCGAGGTCTTGCCGCTGGTGCCGGTCACCGCCACCAGCGCCTCCGGCTGGCCGTCGTGGAAGCGCGCGGCCATCAGCGCCAGGTCCCGGCGCGGATCGTCGCTGACGAGGACGGGGCAGCCGCCCGCATCCGGGCCGAGCGCCGCGAGCGGCGTGTCGCTGCCGACCAGCAGGGCGCTGGCGCCGGCCGCGCGCGCCGCCGCGATGAAGCGCGTGCCGTCCGCCTTCGCGCCCTTCAGCGCCGCGAACATATATCCCGTGGAAACCGTTCGGCTGTCCGCTGACAATCCGGCGATCTCGGTTTCGAACTCGGGCGCGGCGAGCGCCTGTTCGCCGGTGAGGTCCTTCAGCAGCATATCCTGCGCCAATATCCGTTGTGCGTCGTCATGGGAACCTCAAGGCGGCTTTGGTGCGACCCCGCCGCCAGGCGATCCGGTCAGTAGGAAATCGATACGGTCTCCGTCTTGTCTCCGAACTTCGGCAACACTCCCAGCATCGGGGCGACCCGCCGGATGATGGCCGAGGTGACAGGGGCGGTGTTGAGGCCCGCAGTGGCGGCGACGCCCTCGCGCTCCGGCTTGGGCTCGTCCAGCACGACGAGGACCACGTAACGCGGGTTGTCCATCGGGAAGGCAGAAAGGAAAGAATTGCGGCGCTTGTTGGATACGTAGCGGCCGTTTTCGATCTTTTCCGCCGTTCCGGTCTTGCCGCCGACCACATAGCCCGGCACTTCGGCGCGGCGGCCGGAGCCGTTCAGCACGTTGAGGCGGAACAGGTAGCGCATGATCTCGCTGGTCCTCGGCGAGATCACCTGCTTGGCAAGCTTCTCCGCCTCCTCGCGCGAACGCGGTTGGAAGGTCGGCGGGATCAGCCGGCCGCCATTGACCAGCGCGGCGGTCGCCACCGCCGTCTGCAGCGGCGTCACCGAGATGCCGTGGCCGAAGGAGATGGTGATCGCCGCCAGCTCGTTCCAGCGCGGCGGCAACAGCGGCGTCGCCACTTCCGGCAGGTCGGTCTGCAACCGGCTGGTCAGCCCGATGCGCTCCAGGAATTCCTTCTGCCGGTCGATGCCGGCCGCCAGCATCATCTTGGCGGTGGCGATGTTGGAGGAGTAGATATAGGTCTCGGCGACCGACAGGATCCGCCCCTTGCCGTGGAAGTCGTTGATCGTCCGCCCGCCGACCCGCAGCGGCCGCGAGGCGTCGAAGCTGTCGTTCATCGTCACCCGGCCGCTGTCCAGCGCCATGGCGACGGTGAAGCCCTTGAACACCGAGCCCATCTCGTAGACGCCGCCGGAGGCGCGGTTCATGCGATCCTTCTCCAGCGCCTGGGCGCGGTCGTTGGGATCGAAGTCGGGCAGCGACGACATGGCGACGACCTCGCCGGTCTCCGCGTCGAGAATGATGCCGACGCCGGCGATCGCCCGGTAGCGCTCCATCGCCTTCACCAGTTCGTCGCGCACCACATGCTGCACCCGCAGGTCGACCGACAGCCTCACCGGCTCCATCGGCCGCCCCCTGGCGAAGCCGAGTTCGCGCAGGTCGCCGAGCCAGGCCCGGTCGACGGCCAGTTCCATGCCGGAAATGCCCTGGTTGTCGACATTGACCGAGCCGACGATATGGCCCGCCGTCGGCCCGCCCGGATAGAAGCGGCTGTTCTCCTCCAGGAAGCTGATGCCCGGGATGCCGAGATCGTGGATCTGCTGGCGCTGGCGCGGGGTCAGTTCGCGCTTCAGCCAGATGAAGCCGGCCTTGCTGGCCAGCCTCCGGCGCACCGAGTCGGTGCCCAGTTCCGGCAGCACGCTGGCGATGCCTTCCAGCGCCTCATCGACGTCGAGGATCTTGCGCGGCTCGGCGAACAGCGAGGCGGTCTTGATGTCGGTCGCCAGGATCTCGCCGTTGCGGTCCAGGAGGTCGGGGCGGGAGGCGGCGACGCTGTCCTGCGCCGACAGATAGGAGGCCGACTTCGCCTCCTCGCTCAGCCCCAGCATCACCAGCCGGCCGCCGATCGCCAGATAGGCCAGTGCGAACACCGCCATCGCCATGTGCACGCGGGCGCGCACCGCCCGCGTCGAGGGGCCGCGCGGCACGTGCCGTTCGCCGACGCTGCGGCGCTGCAGAAAGGAGACGGGCTGATCGCTGATCGCCATCCTCGCCCCCTAGCGAACCGTTGGTGACGTGCCGGCAAAGCCGCCGAGCGTCACGTTGCTGTTGATCGGCTCGAGCTGCACCGGCCTCACCGGCACGTCCTCGATCCGGGTGATCTGCTCCACCGAGAGCGGCTGCAATTGCAGATGCTCGTTGTAGCGCTCGACCAGGCGCTGCAGGCGGCTCGGGTCGTTGAGCAGGCTCCATTCGGCGCGCAGCAGTTGAAGCTGCGAGCGCTCCTCCTGGATCTGCCGCTGCAGGGCGGCGACATGCTCGGCGGAGCGCTCCGCGTCATGCTTCATCTCGTAGACGACCGCGGCGGCGGCCAGGACGCCGATGGCGAGGATGACGTTGGTATAGCGGCTCATGGGCTTACTCCTCCCCGACCGGCGCGGCGACCGACGGGGCGCCGAGGTCGCGGGGATCGACTTCGCGTGCGGGGGCATCGAGGCGGCGGGCGGCGCGCAGCTTGGCCGAGCGCGCGCGCGGGTTGGCGGCAGTCTCGGCCTCGCCCGGCTCCACCGCGCCGCGATGGATCGGCTCGAACGTCGCCGGCGGCACATCCAGGTCCGGCATGTGGCGGGACCCGCCGGCGCGGGTGCGGCTGCGCTCGGCGATGAATTTCTTGACGATCCGGTCTTCCAGGCTGTGGAAGGTGACGACGACCAGCCGCCCGCCCGGCTTCAGCGCCCGCTCGGCCGCGGCCAGCGCATCGACGACTTCGCCGAGCTCCCGGTTCACATAGATGCGCAGCGCCTGGAAGGTCCGCGTCGCCGGATGGATCTGCTTGCCCTTGAACGAGCGCCCGACCACCTTCTCGACCACGGCGGCAAGGTCCGCCGTGCGCTCGAAGGGGCGCTCCTGGCGCCGCTCGGCGATGGCGCGCGAGACGGCGGAGGCGCGCCGCTCCTCGCCCAGGATGCCGATGAGGCGGGTCAGATCGCGCTGCGGCAGGGTGTTGACGACATCCGCCGCCGACAGTCCGCGCACTTCCATGCGCATGTCCAGCGGTCCGTCATGGCGGAAGGAGAAGCCCCGCTCGGCCTCGTCGAGCTGCATCGAGGAGACGCCGAGATCCAGCACCACCGCATCGACCTGCGGGTACCCGGCCCCGGCCGCATGGGCATCGAGCGCGGAAAACCGGCCCTCGACCAGGGTCAGCCGGCCGCCGCTCCGGGCGACCAGCCCCTGCCCGCCGGAGATCGCGGTGGGATCGCGGTCGATGGCGATCACCCGCGCGCCGGCGTCGAGCAGCGCCGAACTATAGCCGCCGGCGCCGAAGGTGCCGTCGACGACGGTGGCGCCCGACACGTCGCCGAGCGCCTCCAGCACCTCGCTCAGGAGAACCGGGACATGGCGGGGCGCCGCCTCGTCCTTGCGCTGCGCCATCATTGGCCGCCCCCCGAGCCTGAGCCCGCGCGCGGCGAGGACAGCACCGACATGGCGCGCTTCTGGGCGTCGGCGCGATGGGCGCGGAAGCGCTCCGGCTCCCAGAGTTGGAACTTGTAGCCCTGGCCGACAAAGGTGACCTGGTCCGTCACCCCGGCATGTTCGCGGATCATGTCCGAGAGCATCACCCGGCCGTCGGCGTCGATCTTCAGGGTTTCGCTGGCGCCGAACAGCGCCGTCGACAGGGCGTCGTGGTCCTCGGTCAGCGTGTCGAGCCCATCCAACCGCTTCTGGATTTCCGCGACGAGCTGGTGCCCGCCCGCGTCCACGGCCATCTGATGCAGGGAGGGAAAGCAGTAGAGACCTTCGAAGCCGTCGCGGGAGAGGGTCTGGCGAAAGGGAGCCGGAACGGAAACCCGCCCCTTGGCGTCGAGTCGATTTGTGTAGTGCGACACGAAGCCGGACATCGATTCTCTCGCCCCATCGCCGGATGCGCCGCACCCGGCCCCTACCAAACTCCCGATCCCTGGAAACGCCGATGCGTAACGCAACGTCGGCGGCCCGACCGCATGTCGGCCCGCACTGTCGAATTGTGAGCCGCTTGAGCCCCGTTGCAGCCTCTCGAAACGGGATGATTTGGGATATCATGGGATCCTATGGGTGGTCAATGGAATCCGATGGTTTCCGCCCCCTCCCCGCCATTGCACAAAAACCCCGTGCGTCAGTTATCCACCGTTAAGCTTAATTTTGGGTTGCCAACGGCTCGCATCCTGCAAGCCAGCGGATTCGCGGTCTTTCGCGCCGCTCTCCCCCGTCGCGCGCGGCGGGTAGCGCGACTTGCCCACAGGCGGACCTGTCCTTCGCGCCGGCTGGCCCCGCCGGTCTGCTCTTCACGCAGGTCCCGTCGTTCCGCTCGCACCATCCTCTCCTGCGTCTGCAGGCGTGCGGCCGGACGCCGTGGAGACTGCGCGTCCTCATCACCGCTCTGGCAGCCAATGGCCCCCGGGTCGCGCTCACGCTTGCCCGGGGCGACCTCGGTGGGGGAGGCAAGACAGTGCCAGTTTCTCAGGCCGTCATCCCGGCCGCAGGCGAAGCGGGAGAGCCGGGAACCAGAGGCGCCCTCAGCGGGCGTTACCTCGCTCTACCCTCTCCCCGCGTCCTCCCGCACGCTGCGCCGCCCTCTCCTTTCGTCATCCCGCACGCAGCGCAGCGGAGATGCGGGACCGGGGAGCCAAGGGCCTGTCGGAAACGCTTTGAGCGTCCCTCAAGCGACCTCGCTTCCCCGAGTCCCGGCGCGCGCACCGTGCCGGAGCACCCGCCGGCATCGCCGTATTCATCGTCAGAAAGGAAAAGTGTCAGCCGGCCTGTAAGCCGGGTTCTGTATGGCGCGGCATTGCTGCCGCACGTGACGGCCATTCATCTGGGACGCCCGTTGCCGGGCGCCTCGCGCAACCAACCCGGGCGGCTGGCCTGGAAAGGGCCGGACCCCTTGCGAGGTCCGCGCCGCCCCTATTCGGTTTTGCTCCCGGTGGGGTTTACCGTGCCGCTTCCGTTGCCGGTCGCGCGGTGGGCTCTTACCCCACCCTTTCACCCTTACCGCGGCCGCAGCCGCGGCGGTTTGCTTTCTGTGGCACTTTCCCTGGGGTCGCCCCCGCCGGGCGTTACCCGGCACCGTTTTTCCGTGGAGCCCGGACTTTCCTCCCCCGCGGCGTTTCCGCGCTTGCGGGAGCGGCCGTCCAGCCGGCTGACGCGCGACTGGTAGGCGTCGCGGGCGCCGCGGTCAAGCGTGACGCTTCACGGGGCCGGCGATCGCGCCCGCCACTGCTCCCGCCACCGCTTCGGCGCAGGCCTGCGCCTCGCCCTCCTGCGCCCCGGCAAAGCCGATGACGAGGCCGCTGAGGCCGCAATCGATGCCATAGGGCGACAGCGCGGCGACGCTGAAGCCGGCCGCATTGACCTGTGCCGCCACCGCAAGATCGTCGACCGCAGCGGTAAACCTCAGCGCCAGTTGCACCCCGCCGACCGGCTCCGGCACGTCCGCCGCATCGCCGAGCCGCTGACGCAGGGCGGATGCAAGATCCCGCCCCCGCGCCTCGCAGGTCTGCTGCACCCGCCGCAGATGCGCCCGGTAGCGGCCCGAGGCGATGAACTCGGCGAGCGCTGCCTGCGTCGTCACATTGGCGAGCATCCCCGAGACCCGCTGCGCCACCGCCAGCGGGGCGGCGAGATGCTCCGGCACCACCATATAGGCGACCCTCAGGCCCGGCAGCATGCTCTTGGAGAAGGTGCCGAGATAGATCACCTCGCCCTCCGCCCCGAGCCCCTGCATCGCCGCGAGCGGCCGGCCGGAGAACAGGAACTCGCTGTCGTAGTCGTCCTCCAGCACCACCCCGCCGCAGGCCCGGGCCGCCTCCAGCACCATCGCGCGGCGCGCCAGCGACATGCGGGTGCCGAAGGGATATTGATGCGAGGGGGTGACGTAGATCAGCCGCGGCGGCCGCCGGTCGGCGACGCGGCGCGGATCGGCGCCCTCCGCATCGACCGGCATCGGCACGATGTCGAGCCCGGCGGCGGTAAACGCCGCACGGGCCCCGAGGTAACCGGGGTCCTCCAGCCAGGCCGCCTCGCCGGGATCGGCAAGGCTGCTCGCCAGCAGGGTGAGGCTCGCCTGGGTCGACGGGGTGACGAGGATGCGCTCGGGCGTCGCCCGGACGCCGCGCTCGGCCGTCAGATAGGCGGCAAGCTCGCGCCGCAGTTCGGGCAGCCCCCGCGTCTCGCCATAGCTCAGCACGTCGCCGCGCAGGCGCCGGGTGACGCGGCGCAGCGTCCGCGCCCAGTCGTCGGCCGGAAAGCGGTCGAGGCTCGGCGTGCCCGGTTCCAGCTTGCCGCCGCGCCGCCGCTCGGTTCGCGACCAGGGATCGCTGCTCATCGCCCGTCCGCGCGCCGACAGGGCGACCGCCCGCAGGGCGATCGCCGGCGCCTCGCCCTCGCTCAGCGTGCCGGCGGCGGCGGAAACCTTCGGCACCGAACCGCCGCGCACCGTGACGATGCCTTCGGCCACCAGCAGCTCATAGGCCGCATTGACCGAATTGCGCGAGATGCCGAGCGCTGCCGCCAGCGCCCGGCTGGACGGCAGCCGCGCCCCCGCCGCCAGACGCCCGGCACCGATGGCCTCGCGCAGGGCGCGATAGACCTGCTCGGGCAAGGGCACGGCGGAGGAGCGGTCGATGGAGATGAGGCCGGCAAGCATGACTGGATCCTCGGAAATTCGGAAACCCGATATTCGGAAGAACCAGTTGATGCCACATTCCCCGCAGCAAAGCAAAGCGCCACGACGGGCTCGGCCGCGAAAGCCTCAGCCCCGCGCGAGGAGCTGCTTGACCTTGCTGCAATAGCGGCGGCTGGTCGGGTTCATGCGCTTGGCGAAGTGGCCGGCATTGTAGCGCAGGATCGTGCCGCAGACGTCGCCGCCGGCGAGCTGATGGGCGCCCGCCAGATATTTCATGCCGTAGGTGATGTTGGTCTTAGGATCGTAGAGCGCCTTGGCGCTGCCGCGAAAGCCGACGCCGCGCGCCGTTTGCGGCTTGATCTGCATCAGGCCGATCTCGCCGGCCCGCCCGCGAGCGCTCGGGTTGTAGTTGCTTTCGACCCGCACCACCGCATGGGCAAGGTCGACAGGCACGCCGTGCTTGCGCGCCTCCGCGGCGATCATTGCCTGATAGGTCGCGGTGCGCCCACCCGGTTCCAGGATCTTCGGATCGACCGTCGTGGTGGAGACAGCCGCCGTCTGGCAGGCTCCTGCGGAAAGCGCCAGAAGAAGCGCGCCCATGAGACGCGGCGCCGTGAAGTTGATCATATGTGCCCGACCTTCGAACTGTTCGTCGTTGTTGAGAGGCGGGCTGTATGGCGGCGCGGTGGGACGGAAATCCGGCGCCTTCAATCACGAAATGTTACAAAAACGCCGATAAAATGCGGCTAAAACGTGCAGAAAATCTCGTCATTGACGAAAGCAAGGCCATCATCCCGGCAACTGTGGCCGGGAGATGGCGGTGATTTGCGGATGTTGCGATGCAGCAATCGGCGAGAGACGCGGCGTCAGGCCAACTCTGAATGAGCTTGGCTCATTCAGAGTTGGTCAAGCCCGTGCGGCGCATGAGCAACTTCAAGGCGTGATGCGTCAGCATCGAAAGCCTTGGTATCAGACCAGCCGTGGAACCTTTTGCAGCAGCCGGTGCAGCGTGGTGATGGTCGACATGTCGGCGATGCCGTCGACCCGTTCGCGCCGGTGGTGGCGCTGGAAGGCGGCGACCGCCGCCCGCGTGCGCGCGTCATAGACCCCGGTGATCGGCATCTCGAAGCCGTAGAGCGCCAGCATCGATTGCAGCGCCTCGACCGGCTGTCCGCTATCGCCCTGCTGGAAGAAGCGCCCGCCCGCCACCGGCTCCGGGTCGACCGACAACCCGACCCCCGCCAGCGCCAGCCTGTCCCAGGGGAACAGCTCGCCGGGGTCCTCCTTGCGGTCCGGCGCCACGTCCGAATGCGCCAGCACGTCCTGCGGCGCGATGGCGTGGCGGGCGCAGATGTCGCGGGCCAGGTCGATCACGGACTGCACCTGCGCCTCGGGGAACGGCCGGTAGCCGTTCTCATGGCCCGGATTGACGATCTCGATGCCGATCGAGCGCGAGTTGATGTCCCGCTCGCCCTTCCAGTAGGAGCGGCCCGCATGCCAGGCGCGCCGGCTCTCCGGCACCAGTTGCAGGATCGTCCCGTCCTCGTCGACCACGTAATGGGCGGACACCTCGGCGCGCGGGTCGCACAGCCGCTGCACCGCCTCCTCGCCGCTGGTCATGCCGGTATAGTGCAGCAGCAGCAGGCAGACCGACCCCTCGCGCTCGTTGTGGTTCGGCGACGGCCGCAGCCGCGCCGGCAGTCCGGTATCCGTCTTCACGCCCATCGGGGCCTTCCATTCCTTCTTGCCGGGTGCGCGCCGGTCACAGTCCCCGCTCCGCCGCGATCTTGCCATAGGCGACGTTCAGCGCCGCCAGCCGGTCGCTGGCGATGCGCACGAATTCCTCCGGCACGCCGCGCGCGATCAGCCGGTCCGGATGGGTTTCCGCGACCAGCCGGCGATAGTGTCGCTTGAGTTCCTCGTCCGTCGCCGCCCCGTCGATGCCCAGCACCTTGTAGGGATCGTCGCCGCCGCGCACATGGCGGGCGAGGATCTGGTTGAAGGCGCGCTCGTCGAGGCCGAAGATCTCGGCAATGCGCTCCAGGTAGGCGACTTCGTACTCGTGCACCACGCCGTCCGCCTTGGCGATGTGGAACAGCGCGTCGAGAATGTCGATGCGGATTTCGGGATCGTCCGGAAACAGCGCCGCCAGCCGCTCCGCATAGGTCTCGAAGCCGGCGACGTCCTGCTTGGCGAGGTTGAACAGCCGGGCGACGTTGCGCTCCTCGCCCGCCGGAATGTCGAAGACCTCGAGAAAGGCGATCTCCTCGTCGCCGGTCACCACCCCGTCCGCCTTGGCCATCTTGGCCGACAAGGCGATCATGGCGACGGTGAAGGCGACGGCCCGGTCGCCGCGCCCCTCGCCGACCGAGACGATGAACTGGACGATGCGGTCGACGATCTGCGCGCCGCCCGCGCCGATCGCCGCCGCCACCGCATTGATCGCGGACCAGATGGACATGTCGCGCGCGCCGCCTCAGACCGACCGGGTGATGCCGCCATCGACGCGCAGGTTCTGCCCCGTGATGTAGCCGGCCCCGTCCGACAGCAGGAAGGCGACGGTCGCCGCCACCTCCTCCACCGTGCCGTAGCGACCCATCGGGATGCGCGCGCGCCTGTCCTCCTTCTCCGGCAGGCTGTCGATGAAGCCCGGCAGCACGTTGTTCATGCGGATGCCCTCGCCCGCATAGCGGTCGCAATAGAGCTTGGTGAAGGCGGCCAGCCCGGCGCGGAACACGCCCGAGGTAGGAAACGCCGCCTCCGGCTCGAAGGCGGCATAGGTGGAGATGTTGACGATGGCCCCGCTGCCCTGCGCCTGGAACTGCGGCGTCACCAGCCGGCACATCCGCACCACGTTGAGCAGGTAATAGTCCATGCCCAGGTGCCAGTCCTCGTCGCTGATCGCCAGCACCTCGCCCTTCGGCCCGTGGCCGGCGCTGTTGACCACCGCGTCGATCCGCCCGAAATGCGCCATCGCCGCCTCGACGAAGGCGGCAAGGTCCTTCGGCGCGAGGTTCGAGCCGGTATGGCCGAGCCCGCCCAGCTCCTCCGCCAGGGCCGCGCCCTTGCCGCTGGACGACAGGATGGCGACGCGCGCACCCTTGTCCGCCAGCTTGCGGGCGATCGCCGCGCCCATGCCGCTGCCTGCGGCGGTCAGAAGTACGACCCGATCCTTCATGCTCTCCCCGAACTGTTTGGCCCGACTCTTTCCCGCGTTCTAGCCCAGCGTTCTAACATAGACGACCGGTCTCGCCACACGGGGCTGTCGCAAGCCGTCACGAGACCCGCCCCGGCGCGCCGGACGGGCGCCGGAGCGGAAAACGGCCTCAGATCTCCGGCATCGGGCCGGTCATCGACCCGGCATCGACGATCCGGTCGAAGGTCGCCGCGTCGATATGGCCCAGCGCCAGCGCTGCCTCGCGCAGGGTCGTCCCCTCGTGATGGGCGTGATGGGCGATCGCCGCCGCCTTGTCATAGCCGATCTCCGGCGTCAGGGCGGTGACCAGCATCAGCGAGCGGTTCACCGTCTCGGCGAGCCGCGCCTCGTCCGCCTCCATGCCGGCCACGGCGAAGCGGGCGAAATGCTCCATGCCGTCGGCCAGCATCCGGCAGCTCTCCACCACATTGGCGCCCAGCATCGGCTTGTAGACGTTCATCTCCAGCAGCCCGCCCGCTCCGGCGAAGCTGCTGGCGACGTCGAGGCCGATCACTTGCACGCTCAGCATGGCGAGTGCCTCGCACTGGGTCGGGTTGACCTTGCCCGGCATGATCGAGGAGCCCGGCTCGTTCTCCGGCAGCCGCAATTCGGCGAATCCCGCGCGCGGGCCGCAGGCGAGCAGGCGGATGTCGTTGGCGATCTTGTGCAGCGACACCGCCAGCACCTTCAGCATGGCGGAGGCCGCCACCATCGCGTCATGGGCGCCCATCACGGTGAACTTGTTCGCCGCCGCCGCGAAGGGCAGCCCGCAGCGCGCCGCCAGTTCCCCCGCCACCTTGCGGTCGAAGCCCTCCGGCGCGTTCAGCCCGGTGCCGACGGCGGTGCCGCCGATCGCCAGCGTCATCAGCCCCTTCAGCGCGAAGGCCAGCCGCTCGTCATTGTCGTCGAGCATGCCGACATAGCCGGCGAATTCCTGGCCGAGCGTCATCGGCACCGCGTCCTGCATGTGGGTGCGGCCGATCTTCACCAGCCCCTGCCAGGCATGGGCCTTCTCGGCCAGCGCGTCGCGCAGCACCTTCAGCGCCGGCCGCACCCGGTTGGCGATCATCAGCGCCGCCGCCACGTTGAGCGCGGTCGGCACCACGTCGTTGGACGACTGCGAGCGGTTGACGTGGTCGTTGGGATGCACCGGGTCCTTGGAGCCGATCCGCCCGCCGGCGAGTTCGATGGCCCGGTTGGCGATCACCTCGTTGACATTCATGTTGGCCTGGGTGCCCGAGCCGGTCATCCACACATGCAAGGGGAACTCGCCGTCGTGCCGGCCGCCGGCCACTTCCTCGGCCGCCGTCACGATCAGCTCGGCGCGCGTCTGGTCGAGCACGCCGATCTGCGCATTGGCCAGCGCCGCCGCGCGCTTGATCTCGGCCAGCGCGTGGATGATCTCCAGCGGGAACGGCTCGCGGCCGATGGCGAAGTGGTGGCGGGCGCGCTCCGTCTGGGCGCCCCAGTAGCGCTCGGCGGGCACCTCCACCGCGCCCATGGAGTCGGTTTCGGTACGCCTGTTGTCTGCGGTCATGGTCTGCTCCGTCTTACCCCGCGTCACGTCTCGCCGGCAGGCAGGAGGCGGACGCATGATTCAATGTCTGGAAACCTTGCGATGTCATGATCCCTCCCTAGGCAGTTTCAACATGCAGGACACGGCGGCTTCGCGCCGCGAGGGACGGGTCAGGTTGCGCAACCTCAAGACGTTGCTGGGCATCTTTCTCGGCATCATGATCGTCGTCGGCTTCGCCGGCGCGATTCATGCGGCAAATGTATTCTTTTCCCAGGCGATTTACACCCGCGACGCCGAGGAAACGGCACGCCGCATCGGCCGCGACCTGCAACAGCATCTGGATACCCACGGCCCGCGCGGCGAGGCTCCCCTCGTCTCCTTCTCGGGCGGGGATCTGCGGCTGTCGATCGACGGCGTCGGCGACGACGCGAACCGGCTGCCCGCCGCCGCCCCGTCCATTGCGCCGGAGCCGGCAACCGTCACCCGCGAGAATGCCGTCGCCGCCTTCATGGCCAATCTCGACCGCAACGAGCTGGTCGGCACGGTCGCCGTGGTCTGGTCCGGCGCACAGGCCGCGCCGCTGTCCTCGGCCGATGTGGTGCCGCGCGTCCCGCGCGAGAAGATCGACCGACTGGCGCCGCGCATCGACGCCCTGCTGCGCGCCCTTGCGGCCGGCCAACCGCGCGCCGTCGACGTTCCCACCACGTTGTTCGGCCGCATGTCGGACACCACCTTGCTGGCCGTGCCGATCCTGGCGGGCGGTACCGTTGCCGGGGTGCTGATCCTGTCCTACGACCAGGAGACGACCGGCCTGTTCCTCAGCGAGGTGGTGCAGATCGGCGTCGGCATCCTGATGGCGATGATCTTCGCCGCCGTCGCCCTTGCCGCCCTGTTCGTGTGGATGCGCTTCCGCGACCGGCTGAAGGCGAGCAAGACCATCCAGTTCCTCGCCCATCACGACGCGCTGACCGGCCTGCCCAACCGCACGGTGTTCAGCACCAAGCTGAACGAGGCGCTGCGGCTGGCCAGCGCCCGGGCCTCCAACATCGCGGTGATGCTGATCGACGTCGACAAGTTCAAGGACATCAACGACACCTACGGCCATGCCGTGGGCGATCTGTTCCTGCAGGTGATCGCCGACCGCTTGAGCAACGTCTACAACGGGCATCTGGTCGCCCGCCTGTCCGGCGACGAGTTCGCCGTCTTGATCGCCCGCGATCTCGACCGGCGGGCGGTGACGCAGCTTGCCTCGGCGATGATCGCGGCGACGCGCACGCCGACCAACATCGACGGCAAGGACATCCCGATCTCGCTGTCGATCGGCGTTGCCCAGGCATCCGAGGCCGCCTGGCGCGCCTCGCGCCTGCTGCATTGCGCCGACCTTGCCCTCTACCGGGCCAAGCATTCGGGCCGGTCCACCTATGTCTGGTACACGCCGGACATGGACGCGGAGGCCCAGAAGCGCAAGCTGCTGGAAGGCGACCTGCGCAAGGCCCTGGCCCAGGACGAGCTGCGCCTGCTCTATCAGCCGCAATTCTCGCTGCGCGACCTCGAACTCACCGGCTACGAGGCCCTGCTGCGCTGGGAGCATCCCGAACACGGCACCATCTCGCCGACGGTGTTCATTCCCATCGCCGAGGAAGCCGGGCTGATCGAGGAGATCGGCGCCTGGGTGCTGGAGCATGCCTGCCTGGAGGCGTCGCGCTGGCGCGATGCCTCGCTCACCGTCGCCGTCAACCTCTCGCCCGCCCAGTTCCGCCCCGGCCGCACCGAGGAGCGCGTCGCAAACGCGCTGAAGGCCAGCGGCCTGTCGCCCGACCGGCTGGAGGTGGAGATCACCGAGAGCCTGCTGATCGCGGACACCGATGCGGTGGTGAAGACGCTGACGCAGATCCGCCACATGGGCGTCTCCATCGCGATGGACGATTTCGGCACCGGCTATTCGAGCCTCAGCTACTTGTCGCGCTTCCCCTTCGACACGATCAAGATCGACCGCTCCTTCGTCGCCACCGTCGGCAAGAACCCGACCACCGACGCGATCATCGCCTCGATCGTCGGCCTGGGGCGCTCGCTGGAGGTGACGATCACCGCCGAGGGCGTCGAGGACGAGATGCAGGTCGCCTTGCTGCGCGCCGCCGGCTGCGACAAGGTTCAGGGCTTCCTGTTCGGCCGGCCGATGGATCTGTCGAACCTCGCTGCCACCGACGCCGTCGCTCTGTCCCAGAAGGCGCGCCGCGACCAACTGGCGCTCACCACCAGCCTCGGGACCCTGCCGCAACTGCCCTTCCTGCCCCAGTCCGGGCCGGCCGCCTGCGACGGCGTGGCAGCGGACGGTGCCGCGCCGCTTGCCCAAGCGGACGACGGGGCGCGGGCGGGCGTCGACCGGGACGACAGGCAGAGGCGCGCCGCCGGCGCGGTGTGACACGGTGCCGGCGCCGCCGCGCCTACATGGCGGCCGCGGCGCGGGCGGCCTGGTCGTAATGGCCGGAGACCGAGCGCAGCGTCGCCGCCAGCCGCGACAGTTCCACCTCGTCCATGCCCAGCCCCTTGACCGGGCCGACCAGCAGCGCCTCGCGCAGCCGCCGGTACTCCATGCAGATCGCCTCGCCGGCGCGGGTGATCGCCACCGTCTTCTCCTTGCCGCGCTTGCCCGTCTCCACCAGTCCGGCGGCGGCGAGCTTCTTCAGCGCATAGGTGACGGTATGCGTGTCCTCGATGTTCAGCACCAGGCAGATGTCGGAAAGCGACTTCGGCCGGCCGCGATGATTGACCGAGTGCAGCACCAAGGTGTCGAGCGGGCTCATCCCCGGCGCCCCGGCCGCCGCCATGCAGCGCACCATCCAGCGGTGATAGGCGTTGACCATCATCGTCACCGCGAACTCGACTTCCGAAAGCGCCGGCATGGCACCGGAGGCGAGATGGGCGGCCGAGACCACCGGCCCGATGCCGCCGCGCGCAATGTCCTCGGACCCAGTACTGTCTGTCATGAAATTCCTGCCTGAACTGTTCTGGCCAAGGCTACGGCAGGGAGCGGCGACAGGGCAACCGTCCTTCAGGGGGACGGATGGCGTCGCGGCACCAGGCCGGAGTGGAACCAGGTCACGAAACTCTCGATCGAATAGACCGGCACGCCGGTCGCGGCGCGGATATCGGCGGCATAGGGCACCATGTTGGTGCATTCCAGCACGATGGCGCCGACTTCCGGATTGCGCGCCAGCAGCGCCTCGGCCGCCTCGACATTGTCGGCCCGCGCCGCCGCCACATCGAGCGCCTCCTCGTTGTCGAGAATCGCGCGGGTGAACTCGCGCCCGCCTTCCGTGCCCATCACCGGCGTATCGTCGGGACAGCCGGCGGCGGCAAGATGCGCCTGCGTCAACGAGCCGGCGGAGATCGTCAGGATGCCGGCGCGCTTGCCCGGCGGCAGCAGCCGGTCGACCAGCGGCACCTGCATCAGGGAGGATGCGGCGACCGGAACCTGGAGCGCGGCCTGCAGGTCGCGCTGGAACAGCGACAGGAACCCGCAATTGGTAGTGATGCCGTCGACCCCGTCGGCGACGAGTTCGCGCCCCGCGGCGATGAAGGCATCGAGCAGCCCGCTCGCCCCCTGCCGCACCGCCCGGTCGGGCGTCGCCTCGCGCACGATGCGGTAATGCACCGGGAACGGCCAGGTCAGCGCATTGCCCATGTCGCCGGGGATGCGCGGAAACCGCGCCTCCAGCATCAGGATACCCACCGCCGCGCCGTAAAGCGCCTTGCCGCCGCGCACCGTCATCTCGTTCCTCCCGCGAAGACGTTGCCGCTCCGCCCGTCGCGAACCCTGGGTCAGATCCGGCAACAACGCGCCTCGTCGAGGATCTGCGCACCAGCGCTTGCGCAATACAAGGCCTTTGCGCACACTATTAGAAACATTTTGTCGATAAATTGTTGACAACGAAACCTGCCCCCACGACACTCGCCGCAATTGGCCGGGGAGAGGCAGGGTGCAGCAGCACGAAAGCGGGCGTTTGCGGGTCGCGGTAATCGGCGCGGGGATCGTCGGCGTCAGCGCCGCGCTTCGCCTTGTCGCCGACGGTCACGACGTCACCCTGATCGACCGCGCCGGCCCCGGCGAGGCGACCTCGCACGGCAATGGCGGCGTGCTCGCCTCCTGCGCCGTCGTGCCGGTCACCGTGCCCGGCCTGCCGGCCAAGGCGCCGCGCATGCTGATGGACCCGGACAGTCCGCTGTTCCTGCGCTGGTCCTACCTGCCGCGCCTGCTGCCCTGGCTCGCGAAATATCTCTCCCATTGCACCGCCGGCGAAACCGAGCGCATCGCCCGCGCGCTGCTGCCCATCGTCGGCGACAGCCTTGCCGAGCACCGCGACCTTGCCGGCGGCACGCAGGCCGAACGCTGGGTCGCCCCGTCCGACTATCTCTATGTCTATCGCGACCGCGCCGCCTTCGAGGCCGATGCCTTCGGCTGGCGGCTGCGGCGCGAAGCCGGCTTCACCTGGGACGAGATCGAGGGCACGGCGCTCGGGGCCTATGACCCGCTGCTGGGCGAGGCCAACCGCTTTGCCGTCCGCCTTGCCGATCACGGCGTCATCCGCGACCCCGGCCGCTATGTGAAGGACCTTGCCGAGACGTTCCAGGCGCGCGGCGGCACCCTCCTGCGCGGCGCGCTGCAGGGCTTTCTCATCGAGAACGGCCGGTTGACCGGCCTTGCCACCGATGGCGGGCCGCTCGCCTGCGACCGTGCCGTGCTGGCCACCGGCGTCTGGTCCGGGCCGCTCGCCCGCGAGCTCGGCATTGCCGTGCCGCTGGAGAGCGAGCGCGGCTACCATCTGGAGCTGGAGGCGCCGAGCGCCCTGCCGCGCGCGCCGGTCATGTTCGCCTCGGCGAAATTCGTCGCCACCCCGCTGGAGGGGCGCATCCGCCTTGCCGGCGTGGTCGAGTTCGGCGGCCTTGCCGCCGGGCCCGGACAGGCGCCGTTCGAATTGCTGGAGCGCCAGGTGCGCCGGGCCATGCCCGCCCTCGCCTGGGGGTCCACCCGCCAATGGATGGGTCACCGGCCGGCACCGGCCGACTCCATCCCCGTGATCGGGCCGTCGCCGGCATGCGGCGACATCCTGATGGCTTTCGGCCACCATCATATCGGCCTGACCGGCGGTCCGAGGACCGGCCGTCTCGTTGCCGACATGATCGCCGGCCGCGAGCCGAAACTCGACCCCGCCCCCTATTCGCCCGCGCGTTTCGCTGTCTAGAGTACGCCTTGCGAACAGGAAGACGGGCAACCGACCAGAGAGATGGACCGCCGCGAGATCCGGAACAATCGGGTCCCGGCCGATGGAGGACCGAGAATGACTGACCTGCTGAAGAGCACCACCGGCATCGTCACCGCCGCGCTTCTTGCCGCATCCGCCGCCTCCCCGGCGCTCGCCGCCGAGAAGTGGGACATGCCGCTCGCCTATCCGGCGACCAACTTCCATTCCGAGAATGCCGCCGTCTTCGCCGCCTGCGTCACCTCGGGCAGCGGCGGCGAGATCGAGATCGTCACCCATCCGGGCGGCTCGCTGTTCGGCGGCGCCGACATCAAGCGCGCCGTGCAGACCGGCCAGGCGCTGATCGGCGAGCGCCTGCTCTCCGCCCATGCCAACGAGGATCCGCTCTTCGGCATCGACAGCATTCCCTTCCTCGCCAGTTCCTTCGAGGCCTCGGGCAAGCTGTGGGATGCGGCAGAAGACGCGATCGCGGAGGCGCTCGACGGCCAGAACCTGGTGCTGCTCTACACCGTGCCGTGGCCGCCCCAGGGCATCTACTTCAACAAGGAGGTCAACTCCGGCAACGACATGAAGGGCGTCAAGTTCCGCGCCTACAATGCCGCCACCGCCAAGCTCGCCGAGCTGACCGGCATGCTCCCGGTTCAGATCGAGGCCGCCGAGGTGTCCCAGGCCTTCGCCACCGGCGTTGCCGAGTCCATGGTGTCGTCCGCCGCCACCGGCTACGACAGCAAGCTGTGGGAGAACGTCTCGCACTTCTACGAGGTCGACGCCTGGCTGCCGCGCAACGCCATGCTGGTCAACAAGGACAAGTGGGCCGGCCTGTCCGACGACATGAAGAAGGTCTTCACCGACTGCGCCGCCACGGCCGAGGCCGAGGGCCTGGAGAGGGCCAAGGCCTACACCACCAAGACGCTGGAAGGCCTTGCCTCCAACGGCATGCAGGTGCTCAAGCCGAGCGACGAGCTGAAGGCTGACCTTGCCGCCGTCGGCGCGACCATGACCGAGGAGTGGCTGGCGGCGGCCGGCGACAAGGGCAAGGCCATCGTCGACGCCTACAAGGCGCAGTAAGCGGCGCGTTCCGCCGCCTTCGTCACCGACGGTCCGGGCGCGCTCCCTCGGGGCAGCGCGTCCCTGGCTTGCCGCGATCGCAGGATCGCGGCAAGCGACCCGTCCCTGACAGCCGGGTCCCTGCCCTGCCGGCCTGTCCGTCGCCGGACCGCGTCTTGCGCGGCCCGGCATGACGGCGGCCCGTGGCCGGTCCGCAACAGACACGGAACACGACCATGATCGCACTCGGGCGCGGACTTCGCCGCCTTCTCGACGGTCTTTATTTCGCCGGCGGCATGATCGCCGCGCTGGCGCTGGTCTCCATCCTCGCCATCATCGTCGCGCAGATGATCGCCCGCTGGACCGGCGTCCTCTTTCCCGGCGCCGCCAACTATGCCGGCTACGCCATGGCCTCGGCCTCCTTCTTCGCCTTCGCCCATGCGCTCGGCCGCGGTGCCCATATTCGCGTCAGCATCCTGCTCAACGCGCTCGGCCGGCATCGCCGCTGGCTCGAGGTCTGGTGCTTCGCCATCGGCGCCGCGCTCGCCTGGTATCTGGCGCGCTACGCCATCAAGGCGGTCTACTGGTCGTGGAAGCTCAACGACGTCAGCCAGGGCCAGGACGCCACGCCGCTGTGGATCCCGCAGACGGCGATGGCCGTCGGCGCCGTGCTGCTCGCCATCGCCATGACCGACCATCTGGTCCGCGTCCTCTTCCTCGGCTCGTCGGGCATCGTCTCCGACACGGTCGAACAGAGCCACGGGGAGTAAGCCGCCATGGAAACCTTCGCTCCCATCATTCTCTTCCTCTTCGTGCTGTTCCTGCTGCTGGGCACCGGCGTGTGGGTCGGCCTTGCCCTGCTCGGCGTCGCCTTCGTCGGCATGGAGCTGTTCACCTCGCGCCCGGCCGGCGATGCCATGATCACGGTGATCTGGGCCGCCTCCTCGTCCTGGACGCTGACCGCCCTGCCGCTGTTCATCTGGATGGGCGAGATCCTCTACCGCACCCGCCTGTCGGAGGACATGTTCCGCGGCCTCGCGCCATGGATGGCGCGCCTGCCCGGCGGCCTGCTGCATACCAATGTCGTCGGCTGCACGGTGTTCGCCGCCGTCTCCGGCTCCTCCGCCGCCACCCTGACGACGGTCGGCAAGATGTCGGTGCCGGAGCTGCGCAAGCGCCAGTATCCGGAAAAGATGGTGATCGGCACGCTGGCCGGCGCCGCCACCCTCGGCCTGATGATCCCGCCGTCGCTGACGCTGATCGTCTACGGCGTCACCATCAACGAATCGATCACCAAGCTGTTCATGGCCGGCATCCTGCCGGGCCTGGTGCTGGCCAGCCTGTTCATGGGCTATATCGCCATCTACGCCAAGGTCTCCAGGAGCTACAACCCGCAGCCCGAGCCGGCGATGAGCCTGCGCGAGAAGCTCGCCAATTCGCGCTTCCTGCTGCCGGTGATCGTGCTGATCATGGTGGTGATCGGCTCCATGTATCTCGGCCTTGCCACCGCGACGGAGGCGGCCGCGCTCGGCGTCATCGGCTCGCTGGCGCTTGCCGCCGGCCAGGGCTCGCTCACCTGGAAGACCTTCGGCGAGAGCCTGATGGGCGCCACCCGCACCTCGGCGATGGTGGCGCTGATCCTTGCCGGCGCCGCCTTCCTGTCGCTGTCGATGGGCTTCACCGGCCTGCCGCGCGCGCTCGCCGCCTGGATCGCCGACATGGAGCTGTCGCGCTTCCAACTCTTGATGGCGCTGCTGGTCTTCTACATCATCATCGGCTGCTTCCTCGACGGCATCTCCTCCGTGGTGCTGACCATGGCGGTGGTCGAGCCGATGATTCGCGTCGCCGGCATCGACGCGATCTGGTTCGGCATCTTCGTCGTGGTGGTGGTCGAGATGGCGCAGATCACGCCGCCCATCGGCTTCAACCTGTTCGTGCTGCAAGGCATGACGCGGCACGAGATGACCTATATCGCCCGCGCCGCGCTGCCGATGTTCGCGCTGATGGTGGTGATGGTGTTCATCCTGATCGCCTTCCCGGAGCTCGCCACCTGGCTGCCGGACAACATGCGCAACCGGCCGTAAGGTCCCGGCGTCGCACCCCCGCCCGCCCCGTTTGCGGGCGAGGGAGGGGCGCGAGCGGCAAAAACAACATTGACATTTTGTCGATAAATTGTTGACGTAACGACGATCAAACAATCGCTCGTCCGCGGCAGGCATGCAGGCGGGCAGGGCCGGCAGCGGAGAGACGCATCATGACGAGCGGCAAGTGGGACTTCTGGATCGACCGCGGCGGCACCTTCACCGACATCGTCGCCCGCGATCCCGAAGGCGGCATCCGCGCCCACAAGGTCCTGTCGGAGAACCCGGAAGCCTATCGCGACGCCGCCATCCAGGGCATCCGCGAGCTGATGGGCATCGCGATCGGCGAGCGCATCCCGGCCGAGCGCATCGCCGCCGTCAAGATGGGCACCACCGTCGCCACCAACGCGCTGCTGGAGCGCAAGGGCGACCGCACCCTGCTGGTCACCACCCGCGGCTTCCGCGATGCGCTGGAGATCGGCTACCAGGCGCGGCCCGACATCTTCGCCAAGGAGATCGTCAAGCCGGAGCTGCTCTACGAGCGCGTCGTCGAGGTCGCCGAGCGCGTGCGCGCCGACGGCACCATCGAGGCCGAGCCGGACTTGGGCGAGGTCGAGCGCGACCTCAAGGCCGCCTATGACAGCGGCATCCGCTCCGCGGCCATCGTCTTCATGCACGCCTATGCCTTCCCCGAGCACGAGAAGAAGGTCGCCGAGATCGCCCGCAAGGTCGGCTTCCCGCAGGTCTCCGTCAGCCACGAGGTCTCGCCGCTGATGAAGCTGGTCGGGCGCGGCGACACCACCGTGGTCGACGCCTATCTCTCGCCGATCCTGCGCCGCTATGTCGAGCAGGTGGCGAGCGAATTGCAGATCGAGGGCACCGACTGCCGGCTGATGTTCATGCAGTCCTCCGGCGGCCTCACCGCCGCCGACCTCTTCCAGGGCAAGGACGCGATCCTCTCGGGCCCGGCCGGCGGTGTCGTCGGCGCCATCGAGACCTCGAAGATGGCCGGCTTCGATGCGGTCATCGGCTTCGACATGGGCGGCACCTCCACCGACGTCTCCCACTACAACGGCGAGTATGAGCGCGCCTTCGAGACCGAGGTGGCGGGCGTGCGCATGCGCGCGCCGATGATGATGATCCACACGGTCGCGGCCGGCGGCGGCTCGATCCTCCACTACAAGGACGGCCGCTTCCAGGTCGGCCCGGATTCCGCCGGCGCCAATCCCGGCCCCGCCTGCTACCGCCGCGGCGGCCCGCTCGCCGTCACCGACGCCAATGTCATGGTCGGCAAGCTGCGTCCCGACTTCTTCCCGAAGATCTTCGGACCGGGGCGCGACGCGACGCTCGACCGCGACGCGGTGGTGGCGAAGTTCGAGGAGATGGCCGCCCGCATCGGCGACGGCCGCTCCGCTGCCGAGGTCGCCGACGGCTTCCTGAAGATCGCCGTCGAGAACATGGCCAACGCCATCAAGAAGATCTCCGTCCAGCGCGGCTACGACGTCACCGAATACGCGCTGACCTGCTTTGGCGGCGCCGGCGGCCAGCACGCCTGCTCGGTCGCCGACAGCCTCGGCATGACCACGGTGATCGTCCACCCGCTGTCGGGCATCCTCTCCGCCTATGGCATGGGCCTTGCCGACATCCGCGCCACCCGCCAGCAGGCGGTGGTGCGCCGGCTCGAGCCGGCCATGCTGGACGACCTTCAGGCCCTCGCGGGCCGCCTGTCGGCCGAGACCCGCGCCGAGGTCGCCGGCCAGGGCGTCGCGGAGGCCGAAATCCGCGACCTGCCGCGCGCCCTGCTGCGCTACGAGGGCACGGACACGCCGATCCCGGTCGCCTATGTCCCCGGCGACATCGACGCCATGGTCGGCGCCTTCGCCGACGCGCACCGCGCCCAGTTCGGCTTCGTCTACGAGAACAAGCCCATCGTCGTGGAAGCGCTTGAGGTGGAATCCGTCGGCGGCGGCTCCGGCATCGACGAGCCGGACCTGCCGCTCGTCTCCGGTTCGCCCACACCGGCCGACACCGGCGCCATCTTCGCCGAGGGCGCGTGGCGCGAGGCGGGCTTCTTCGCCCGCGCCGGCCTCAAGCCCGGCCACCGGCTCTCCGGTCCCGCGCTCATCGTCGAGCCGCACCAGACCATCGTCGTCGAGCCGGGCTGGCAGGCGGAGATCACCGCCAAGGACCATGTCGTCCTGCGCCGCGTCGAAAAGCTCGCCCGCGCCGAGGCCATCGGCACCAGGGCCGATCCGGTCATGCTCGAGGTCTTCAACAACCTCTTCATGTCGATCGCCGAGCAGATGGGCGTGACGCTGCAGAACACCGCCTATTCGGTGAACGTCAAGGAACGCCTCGACTTCTCCTGCGCGGTGTTCGACGCCTCCGGCGCGCTGGTCGCCAATGCCCCGCACATGCCGGTGCATCTGGGTTCCATGGACCGTTCCGTCGAGACCGTCATCAAGCTCAATGCCGGCGAGATCCGCCCCGGCGACGTCTTCGCGCTGAACGCGCCTTATAACGGCGGCACCCACCTGCCGGACATCACCGTCGTCTCGCCGGTCTTCGACGACCAGGGCAAGGAGATCCTGTTCTGGGCGGCGAGCCGCGGCCACCATGCCGATGTCGGCGGCTCGGCCCCCGGCTCCATGACCCCGCGCGCCACCACGGTGGACGAGGAAGGCGTGCTGATCGACAACTTCAAGCTCGTCGATCAGGGCCGCTTCCGCGAGGAAGAGCTGGTCGAGGTCCTTACCGACCATCCCTGGCCGGTGCGCAACGTCACGCAGAACGTCGCCGACCTGAAGGCGCAGATCGCCGCCAACGAGAAGGGCGTGCAGGAGCTGCGCAAGATGGTCGCCCACTTCGGCCTCGACGTGGTGCAGGCCTATATGGGCCACGTCCAGGACAATGCCGAGGAGAGCGTGCGCCGGGTCATCGAGGCGCTCACCGACAGCGAGTACGAGTACCCGACCGACCAGGGCTCGGTGATCCGCGTCAGGATCACCGTCGACAAGGCCAAGCGCGAGGCGACCGTCGACTTCACCGGCACCAGCGAGGTGAAGCCGAACAACTTCAACGCGCCCGAGCCCGTCACCCGCGCCGCCGTGCTCTACTGCTTCCGCGTCATGGTCGAGGGCCACATCCCGATGAATGCCGGCTGCCTCAGGCCGATCCACATCGTCATCCCCGACGGCTGCATGCTGAAGCCGGCCTACCCGGCCGCCGTCGTCGCCGGCAATGTCGAGACCAGCCAGCATGTCACCAACGCCCTGTTCGGCGCGCTCAAGGCCATGGCCAACAGCCAGGGGTCGATGAACAACCTGACCTTCGGCAACGCCACCTACCAGTATTACGAGACCCTGTGCTCCGGCTCGCCCGCCGGTCCCGGCTTCAACGGCACCGACGGCGTCCATGTGCACATGACCAACTCGCGCCTCACCGATCCGGAGGTGCTGGAATTCCGCTATCCGGTCCTGCTGGAGGACTTCCACATCCGCGAGGGTTCGGGCGGCACGGGCAAGTGGCATGCCGGCAACGGCACCAAACGCACCATCCGCTTCCTGGAGGAGATGGAACTGGCGATCCTGTCGTCCCACCGCACCATCGCCCCGAAGGGCGGCGACGGCGGCGGCGACGGCCAGCTCGGCAAGACTCTGGTGCGCCGTCTCGACGGCAGCATCGAGGAGCTTGCCGGCTGCGACCAGACGGTGCTGAAGGCGGGCGAGGCGGTCACCGTCATCACCCCGACCGCCGGCGGCTGGGGTCGCCCCGACTGAAAACGGCCGGGACCGACAACGGAAGGGGGCGGCGGCGGCGTGCCGTCGCCACCGCTCTGGGAACGAATAGCCCCCGGCTCTGCGCTTGCGCGCGGCCGGGGTGACGGCCGAGAGGGAGGGATCGCCGTCGCCCCACCCTCGGAAGGTCAACCCCGGACGAGCATCGCGAGATCCGGGGCCTATTGGCTGCCAGAGCGGCGGAGGAGGAGAAAGCACCCCCCTCTCCGCGTCCTCCCGGACGGCGCGTGAGCGCCGAGCCGGGACCGGCGAGCCGAGGGCCTTTCGGCAGCGCTCCCGACTGTCCCCACAAACGCCGTGCCTCCCCGGTCCCGGATCGTCGGCCTGCGGCCTCGTCCGGGAAGACGCCCGAAAGGGTAGAGCGAGGCAACACCTGCTGAGGCTGCCTCTGGTTCCCGGCTCTGCGCTGCGCGCGGCCGGGATGACGGCCTGAGAATGACGCTCGGCCCCACCTCCCCTCCGAGGTCACCCCGGACGAGCATCGCGAGATCCGGGGCCTATTGGCTGCCAGAGCACTGATGAGGACGCGCTGGCCGAACCCCACTCTCCGGCTGTCGTCCCGGTTCCGGCGAAGCCGAAGACCGGGATCTAGCAACCCCGAACGGTTCGGCTCACGCCCCGGTGCTGCTGCGTCCTCCCGGACGCAATCCTCTCCTTTCGTCATCCCGCACGAAGCGCAGCGGAGATGCGGGACCGGAGAGCCGAGGGCCTGTCGGCAGCGCTCCCCGCCGTCCCCACGACCGCCGTGCCTCCCCGGTCCCGGATCATCGGCCTTCGGCCTCGTCCGGGAAGACGCCCGAAAGGGTAGAGCGAGGCAACACCTGCTGAGGCTGCCTCTGGTTCCCGGCTCTGCGCTTGCGCGCGGCCGGGGTGACGGCCGAGAGGGAGGGATCGCCGTCGCCCCACCCTCGGAAGGTCATCAACTCTGTTGTTGGATCTGATCTCTGAGCCTTGCATTGAGGATGACGACGATCTTTCTCATGAGAGCGGCGATGGCGACGATTGGCTTCTTTCCGTTCTGGACAAGCCGTTGATAGAACAG
>NZ_FYAW01000044.1:0-1554 GCF_900185735.1 Stappia sp. P2PMeth1
CCCCGCGCAAGGCGATGGCCTTGTCGAGGGCCGACAGGGCCACGCCCGCATGCAGCCGGTCGGAAGCCTCCCACGCGACGATCCGCCGGGCGTACAGGTCGAGGATGACGGCCAGATAGAGCCAGCCGGGAGTGTCGGATATTTTGTGCGCGAGGCCTGTTTCCGTCATTGGCTGACGAACCTTTCGCCGAATGCGACGGCGAATTGCGTCTTGGCCTCGAACCATTCGCGCGGGGGCCGTTTCCATTCCTCGGCCGCGTGATTGAGCACCAGATATAACAGCTTCATCGCCGCCTCGTCACTTGGGAAGTGACCACGGGTGCGCACGGCTCGCCGCAGCTTCGAGTTCAGCGCCTCGATGGCGTTGGTCGTGTATATGATCCGGCGCACGCTTTCCGGGAAGGCGAAGAAGGGAATGACGTGCTCCCAGTTGCGCCGCCAGCTAAGCGCGATCGCCGGATATCGCTGGCCCCAGTAGCCGGTCTCGAACTCCTCCAGCGCCTTCATGCCTGCCTCTGCGTCCTGAGCCCGGTAGATGGCCCTGAGCGCCGGAACGACGGGCTTGCGGTCCTTCCACGACACGAACTCGAGTGAATGCCGGATTAGGTGAACGATGCAGGTCTGAACGATCGTCTGTGGGAAGACAGCGTTGATTGCTTCTGGGAAGCCCTTCAGGCCGTCGACCACGGCGATCAGGATGTCGCCGATGCCGCGGTTCTTCAGTTCGTTCATGACGCGCAGCCAGAACTTGGCGCCCTCCGTCTGCTCGATCCAGATGCCGAGAACCTCCTTGGCGCCGTCGGGCAGAATGCCGAGCGCGATGTAGACGGCCTTGTTGCGAACGAAGCCCTCATCCCTGATCTTGACCCGAATGGCGTCGAAGAAGACCAGCGGATAGAGCGCGTCGAGTGGCCTGTTCTGCCATTCGCCCACTTCCTCCAGCACCGCATTGGTCACGGCCGAGATCAGGTCGGGCGACACGTCGATGCCGTAGAGATCCTCCAGGTGACCACGGATCTCGCGCACCGTCATGCCACGGGCATACATGGAGATGATCTTCTCGTCGAAATCGGGAAAACGGCGCTGATATTTGGCGATCAGCTTCGGGTCGAAGGTGCCAGCCCGATCGCGGGGAATTGACAAAGTCATCTTGGACGTGCCGGTCAGCACAGTCTTCTTCGAATGCCCGTTGCGACGATTGGCAGGGCCATCGGCCTCGCGCTCATCGTCCAGGTGCTCATCCAATTCGGCATGCAGAATGCGCTCCGATAGCGCCTTCTTCAGATCGTCGACGAGCCCGTCCTTGGCGAAGACGTCGTTCGGATCGCGGCCCGCAAGCAGACGATCCAGCAGTTCCTTCTCAATGGCCATGTGATGATTCTCCTTTCCATCATCATGGCCTCACGCACGAAATTCCTGACAGTCCCAGCCAGCCCTGACCGGTCCACAGATGGGTGATGTCTGCCGCCCACTTGCGGTTCGGGCCATCGGTGGCGAACTGCCGCGCGATCAGGTTCCCGGCGACGGCCAAGCCGCCGGTTCCCGCATCCCGGT
>NZ_FYAW01000011.1:0-188166 GCF_900185735.1 Stappia sp. P2PMeth1
CCGGGAACCTTGATGACTACGGGTGCAAACCCGACCCCGGCACGGTCGCCGGCCGCTGGTCTCCCGGACGGGTGTGTCCGGGAGACCACCCAAACTCTACCACCAATGCAAACAAACAACCCCGGCCAAGCGGAGCCGCGACCCGGGGCCTATTGGCTGCCAGAGCACTGATGAGGACGCGCTGGCCGAGCCCCACTCTCCGGCTGTCGTCCCGGTTCCGGCGAAGCCGAAGACCGGGATCTAGCAACCCCGAACGGTTCGGCTCACGCCCCGGTGCTGCAGCATCCTCCCGGACGCAATCCTCTCCTCTCGTCCTCCCGGACGGCGCGTGAGCGCCGAGCCGGGACCGGAGAGCCGAGGGCCTTTCGGCAGCGCTCCCCGCCGTCCCCACAAACGCGCGTGCCTCCCGCGCGCAGGCGCCCCCGACCGAAAACACCGGCGCCAACCAGCCGTTTGTGCTGGCAATGCGTCCGCCGGACTCCCATATGACGGGCGTTGTTCTCGACAAGAGCCGATCGGAGGAAATCCCTGATGCAAGCTGCCGCCCGCCGGATGCGCAAGACGACAGCCGTTATTGCCCTTGGAATTGCCACGCTTTTCGCCGCCGTCGACTTTGCCGAAGCCCGGCGCGCCGGCAGCGGCGGCTTCGGCAGCCGCGGTGCCCGCACCTTTTCCGCCCCCGCCCCGACCAACACCGCCCCCGGCACCGCCGCGCCGATGCAGCGCACGATGACGCCGCAGCCGGCGCAGGGCCAGCAGGCAGTGCCGGGCGGCGCCCGCCAGCCGCAGGCGGCCCAGCCCTCGCGCGGCCTCTTCGGCGGCATGGGCGGCGCCCTGCTTGGCGGCCTTCTCATGGGCGGCCTGATCGGCATGCTCTTCGGCGGCGGCCTCGGCGGCTTTGCCGGCTTCCTCGGCCTTCTCCTGCAGGTGGCGCTGATCGGCTTTCTCGTCGTCCTGGCGATGCGCTTCTTCGGCGCGCGGCGCGAGCAGCCCGCAGCCGCGGCGGCCGGTGGCGCCCACCCGAATTTCGGCGGCCATGCCGGGGACACCACCCGCACCCCGTTCAGCTTCGGCGGCATGGGGAGCACCGGCATGGGCAGCGGCACGGCCACCCCGTTCCAGGCTCCGGTCATGGAAACGCCGCTCGATCTGGAAGAGGCCGATTTCGATCGCTTCGAGCAGATGCTGGCCGACGTGCAGGACGCCTATGGCCGCGAGGACTACGCCGCGCTGCGCCGTCTGGCGACGCCCGAGGCGATGTCCTTCCTCGCCGAGGAACTGGGCGAACTCGCCTCTGCCGGCAAGCGCAATGCCGTCTCGGACGTGAAGCTGCTGCAGGGCGACCTCTCGGAGGCCTGGAGCGAAGGCGACGACGACTACGCGACCGTCGCCATGCGCTTTTCCGCCCTCGACGCCATCCTCGACCGCAATTCCGGCCGCGTCCTCTCGGGCAGCCTGGAAGAGCCGCAGGAAAGCACCGAATTGTGGACCTTCCGCCGCCAGAAGGGCGGCGACTGGGTGCTCGCGGCCATCCAGGGCACCGAGTAAGCCTCTCCGGCCGCTCCGCGCCTCCTTTGAAACCGCCCCAGCCGGGGCGGTTTTTTTGCGCCCGCCGCGCGATATAAGCTTTTTCTAATATATATCCGAATTGCGATGGTGATTATCGCCGATGATTCCATAAGGGAAAATACAAATACATTGATTTTGAGGAAAAAAGACTTAGGCAATTTTTACGATGCAACCAACTGAACTAAAAAATATTTTCAAATTGTTTATATGCAACTTCAGGTTATTTTATGTTTTTGTTAATTGGCGATGAGGATCATGAGGCGCACGGAAACCTGCATCAGTGTCGAAGCTGCAACCTTGACGATTGACGACTTGACGCCGATTCTCAACACAAGGTTTTGAAAAATGATCTCTTCGCGCCACCGAACCAGCCGCCTGCGCTCAATCGCCGCGAAAATTCTCGGCCTCGTCGCGTTCCTCGGGGCAATGATGCTCGTCATTGCCGCAACCGGCCTCCTGCAAATGCAGAAGATCGGCGAGGAACTGACGGAGATTGCCGAGGAGACCATTCCCCTGACGGTGAACGTCACCAATGTCACCCTGCACCAGATGGAGCAGGCGCTGCTGCTGGAACGGCTGCTGAGGGCCGCCGATCTGAAGGCGTCCGAGGCCACCGGCACGATCGCCGACCTGACAGCCGGCCTGACGAGGCTGGCTGCGACCGTCCAGGCGGAGATCCTCCAGGCGGAAGACCTGGCCGAGCACGGCATCAAGCTCGCGACGACGCCGGAGCACCGGCTGAAATACGAGGCCGTGCTGGCGCAGTTGAAGCGCATCGAGACGGAACACCAGACCTACGACCGGCACATCCGCGAGGTCATCGACCGGATCGGCGCCGGGGACATCGCCAGGGCCTCGACTGTCGCGGTGGAACTGGAGCGCGAGCAGCAGGCGCTGAACGCGGAACTGGCGGCGCTGACCGCGGATCTCAACAGGTTCACCGAGGACTCCGCCCGCGAGGCCAAGGCGCACGAGCTGCACGGGCTGAAGATCATGGCGACCGTGTCGCTCTTCGCCCTGACGGCGGGGCTCGCCATCGCCCTGCTGCTCTCGATCTTCGGCATCAGCCGGCCGCTGCGCGCCGTCGTTCATGCGCTCAACCGGCTGGCGCAGGACGACACCAGCGTGCAGATCGCCGTGCGCAGCCGCGACGAGATCGGCGAACTCGCCGTGGCGTTCGAGTCCTTCCGCGAGAAGACCATCGAGATCCGGCGCCTGCAGGAGCAGGCGAGGGAAGAGGAAGAGCGCATCGAGCACGAGAAGCGCGCGGCAACGCTCCGCCTTGCCGACAGTCTCGAGACCACGGTCAAGGGCGTCTCCGACAGTATCGCAACCGTCGTGAAGGAGCTGGAAGCCACAGCGCAGATGCTGGCGAAGAACGCCAACGAGACCTCGGGCACCGCCAACACGGTCGCGGCCGCCGCCGAGGAATCGAGCCGCGGCGTCCAGACCGTCGCCTCGGCGGCCGAAGAGCTCTCCGCCTCCATCGGCGAGATCAGCCGCCAGGTGACCGCCGCCCTCGGCGCCGCCGGCACCACCTCCGAGAATGCCCGCAGCTCCAGCCAGACGGTCGGCGCGCTCTCCGCCTCCGCCCGCAAGATCGACGCCGTGGTCAAGCTCATCAACGACATCGCCGAACAGACCAACCTGCTCGCCCTCAACGCCACCATCGAGGCGGCGCGGGCCGGCGAGGCCGGCAGGGGTTTTGCCGTGGTCGCCGGCGAGGTCAAGGCGCTGGCCAACCAGACCGGACGGGCGACCGAGGACATCAGCCGCCAGGTCGGCGACATGCAGTCGGGCGCCGCCCTCACCTCCTCCGCCATCGAGGCGGTGGTCGCCGCCATCGGCCAGATCAACGGCCAGATCTCGGCCATCGCCTCGGCGATCGAGGAGCAGAACGCGGTGACCGCCGAAATCGCCCGCAATGTCCACGAGGTGGCGCAGGGCAGCGACGAGATCACCCGCAGCATCTCCACGGTGCGCGAAAGCGCCATGGACTCAAGCTCCGGCGCCCGCCAGGTGCTGTCCACCGTCGGCGTGCTGTCGCAGCAGTCGAACACCCTGCAGCACGAGTTGGCGACCTTCCTGGCCAACATCCGGGCGGCCTGACGGCTGCCCGGCCCACGCCGAGGCGGAAAAATAATCCGCCTTTTCAGGACGATAGCGCGGCTGTATCGTCGTCCGCCGGCAATGGAGCCGCGCTTGATCCTGGGGTTAGTCGCATGACTGCAAAGACAATTCTGGCCACCGTGACGGCACTGCTGATCGCCACCGGCACTGCTGCCGCAAACGAGTGGAAGTTCGATCTGGAAAACCGCTCGGCCGCCAATGTCACCTCGTTCCGCACCCAGGAAAACGGCGTGTGGAGCGACAACTGGCTCGACGAGATCATCCTGCCGGGCGACACGTTCGAGATGGACTTCGGCACCAACGAGGGCGAGTGCACCGTGCGCACCCGCATCGACTTCACCGACGGCACCTATGTCGACGCCAATATCGACTATTGCAACATGACGACGATCACCGTCCGCAACAAGGACGTGGTCTGGAAGTAGCCGCACCGATCGCGGAAGCCGATGGCAGCGGGCCGTCCCACCGGGCGGCCCGCATCAGGTTGCGGCAACAGCACCACGCCGCCGCCACCGTGCTCCCCTACCTGCCCGCCGCCGCGAACATCCAGTTGAGCACCAGCCGCCAGTCGGTCATGCGGATCGGCGTGCCGTGGGTGCCGGTCTCGAACAGCACGAAGCGCGCCGGATAGTCGGACTTGCGCGCCTTCAGCCGCTCGTAGAAGGCGGCCTGCCGCTTCCAGTTATAGACCTCGTCCCAGCTCCCATGGCCGAAATAGATCGGCAGCCGCCCGGAGCGGAACGTGCCGCTCGACAGGAAGTCCTCGTCCCAGGTCGAGCCCATCAGCAGCATGCCGCCCATCATCGCCGCCGCGCCGCTGTCGCGCGCCAGCCGCCAGCACAGGAAGCCGCCCATCGAGCCGCAGGCGACATAGACCCGCGCCTGCGGCGCCTGGCTCACATAGTGCTGCATCAATGCCTTGACGTCGCCCGCCCCGCGCGCGTCGAAATCCTTGACGTCCAGCGTCATGTAGAGGCCGGAATTGCGCACCATCAGGTTCTTGATGCGGTTGAAATTGCCGCCGAAGCTGACGTCGTTCATGCCCTGGAAGCGGTTGCCGCCCTGGCCGTGCACATAGATGACGATCGCCCTGGCGCCGCGCGGCTCGCCGACCCGCATATAGGTGATCGTCCGCCCGCCGGCCGTCAGCTTCAGGTCCTTCTGCGAACTGCTCGGCCGCATCGAGACATATTCGCCGAAGACCTCGCGCTCCCACTCCTTGTCGCGCTGGTGGATGTCGCGGCGCTTGTCGTAGTCGACGATGACGAAGGCGTCGTCCGCCTTGCCGGCCAGCAATCCCGGATAGGCGAACAGCCGGTCCTTGAACGGCTCCAGTTGATAGGCCGCGGCCGGGCTTGCGCCCACCAGGGTCAGCAGGAGCAACAGAGCGGCGACGACGCGCGGCGGCAGGGTCGGGGTGCGGGTCACGGTCGCGGTCACGGTGCAGGCTCTCTCCTCAGCAGTCGGCCGGCGCTTCGGCCCGGTTCCGGATCATTCACCAGCCCTGGCCCGTTTCGCAAGGGCGACCAGGCGCGGGCGCAGCTCGCCCGCGCTTTCCAGCGGCGGATCGAAGTCGAGCCGCGCCACCCTGTCGCCGTCGACGAGATCGAGCCCCGCCGGATCGAGCGAGGACAGGCGCCAGGGGCCGGGCCGCGCCTTCGCCAGCGTCTGCGCGTAGAGCCGAACCGCGTCGAGATGATCCTGGTTCATGTGCTCGACCGCCCCTGCCTCGGCGGCGGCAAGCTCCGCCAGGACCTCTCCCGACAGCAGCAGGTCCTCCGCCGTCAGGTGATAGGCCTTACCGAAACCGCCATTGAGGCTCGCGCGCTCGGGGACGATGCGGAAGAAGGCGAAATCGGCGAAGTCGACATAGAGCTGGGCCTTCGGGTGGCGCAGCAGATAGCGCCGCCGCACGGCCGCGTGCGCCGGATCCGCCGGATCGATCCGCTCTGCCCGGCCGACCAGGCTGAGGCGCGGATGCGCCAGCGGGTCGCCCTTGCCCGGCTCGCCGACCAGCAGCGAGCAGCGCGGATCCGCGAGGATCGCCCCCGTGTGCTGCGACAGCCGCGAGACCAGCATCACCGGCGTGCCGTCCATTTCGGTGGCAAGGCCGACGCGCGAGACGAAGGGCATGCCGTCGGCCGGGTCGAGCACGCCGAGCGCGCCGTAGCGCGCCAGCCGCATCAGCCGGCGCGACAGATGCCGCGCCTCGTCGTCGGTGGGCCGGATCACCTCCGGCCGGTCGTCTTCAGCCATGGCGGAGCTCTGCTCGTTTCGGGGTCGCAGGATGGGTCGAACTGGCTGGCGCGGCAGCGCGTGGCTGCCGGTGTTTTGCCCGTGCCGCGGCCGGAAAGCAATGGCCGGCGACGGCCGGGCCGGGCGTCCGGGCCTTGCTGTCGCCACATTGCGAGCAATGGTATGACGGCAGACACCTTTCCAAGGGAGGCCTGCCATGGCCGCAAACGCCGCCCGCCGCGCGGGGCGACTGACCTCCTGGATCGTCAGGGGCGTCCTCGTCGCCGTGCTCGCGCTCGCCGTCGACATCACCGCGCCGCGCCCCGCCGCCGCCGAGACCGTCACCCCTGTCGGCAACCATGCCGGCCAGCACCGGGGTGGCCAATACCGGGGTGGCCAGTACCGGGGCGGTCAGCACCGGGGCGGCCGGCATTGGGGCGGCCACCGCGCGCATCGCCACTATCGGCCGCAGCGGCACTACCGGGTCCAGCGGCACTATCGGCCCTATCGCGACGACTGGAACTACCGCTATGGCGGCAGCGGCGTCTATTTCGGCGCCGGGGCGGCGACGGTGTTCGGCCTTGCCGCCGGCGCCATCCTCGGCCAGGGGCTCGCGGCCCCGCGCTATGTCGCCCCCTACCCGGTTGCCCCGTCCCGCGTCGTCCGCGGTGCGCACGCTCCCTGGACGCCGCAGTGGTACGCCTATTGCGCCCGCAAATATCGAAGCTTTAACCCCAACACCGGATACTATCTTGCCTATTCGGGCCGCTATCGCTTCTGCCGCTGAGCGGCGGTGCGCGGCCCCTGGCGGCAGCCTGCGAAACCTGAACGCCAGATGAACGGGCGTCTCAGTCGACGTTCAAGCGCCGGGTGGCACTGTCGCCCCATGAACACTTAAAGCCACTGGAAGGAACGACCCATGGCCCTGAAGCAACTCTCTGCCCGCGCTCTTGCCGTTGCGCTTGCCGGCGCCCTGCTCGTGCCGGCACTCGCCCCTTCCGCCGAGGCCCGCGACGGCCGCCATGGCTGGGGCAATGGCGGCGGCTACAAGCATCACCGGGTGCACCGTCCGCACCGCCCGCATCCCGGCTATCGCCACCATCATCGCGGCAATCGCGGCAACGATGTCGGCGCGGCCGTTGCCGCCGGCGTGATCGGCCTTGCCGCCGGCGCGATCCTCGGATCGGCGCTCAGCGCCCCGCAGCCGGTCTATGAGCCGGAATACATCTACCGCGATCCGCTGCCCCCGCGCGGCACCGTCTATTTCGACCCGGCCGACCGCAGCAATCCCTACACCCCGGCCCCGCCGGTGGTGGTGACCCGCGGCACCCTGCAGCCCTATACCCCGGAATGGTATTCCTATTGCGCGTCCAAGTACCGGAGCTTCAACCCGAACACCGGCACCTACACGACCTATCAGGGCCAGCAGCGCTTCTGCCAGTAAGGGCGCAAGCCCGCTGACGGCCCCCTCCCCGAACGGCCCGGCTCCTCCCGCCGGGCCGTTTCGCGTTTGCCGCGCTTCCCGGCTTGCGGCAGCCGCAGCGTGTATCCACCTGAAAACACTTGCGGCCCGGCCGTATGTGGTGATGATCGTCCCCCGCTGAGCGGAGGAAACCATGCTGTCTGCCCTTGATCTTGCCCGGTCGCTGGATGCCGGGACGCTGACCATCGATGCGCTGTACGACGAGATCGCCGCGCGCATCGCCGGGCAGGAAGCGGTGGTCCAGGCCTTCGTCCAGCACGACCTGGAGGCCGCCCGCCGCGCCGCCCATGCCGCGCGCGGCCCGCTGATGGGCCTGCCGCTCGCCGTGAAGGACAATATCGACACGGCCGGCTTCCCGACCAGCTACGGCTCGCCGATCCATGCCGGCCATCGTCCGGCGGTCGACGCGGCCGTCGTCGCGCTGGCAAAGCGTGCCGGCGCCGCGATCCTCGGCAAGACCGTCACCACCGAATTCGCCTTCTTCCAGCCCGGCCCGACCCGCAACCCGCACAATCCCGAGCACACGCCGGGAGGTTCCTCCTCCGGCTCCGCCGCCGGCGTTGCCGCCGGCTTCTTCCCGCTGGCCCTCGGCACCCAGACCGGCGGCTCGGTGGTGCGGCCGGCCTCCTTCTGCGGCGTCGCCGGTTTCAAGCCGTCCTTCGGCCATCTGCCGACCGTCGGCCTGAAATATTTCTCCTGGACGCTGGACACGCTCGGCCTGTTCGGCAAGGGCATCGCCGACGTCGCCTTCGCCGGCAGCGTGCTGTCGGCGCGTGACTGGCGGGTGGATGCGATGGTGTCGCTGCCGCCGCGCATCGGCGTCGTCGATCCGCAGCCCTGGGCCCAGGCCGACGACGACATGCAGGGAGCGCTGGACACCGCCATCGCCCGCGCCGGCCGCGCCGGTGCCGCCGTCTCCCGCGTGTCGCTGCCGCCGGTCTTCCGCGAGGCCTTCGCCGCCCACCAGACCATCCAGGATTTCGAGGCGACCCGCGCCCTCGCCGCCGAGGTCGACACGGCGCCCGAACTGATCAGCCCGATCCTGATGAAGACGCTGGAAGAGGGCGCGCTGATCGAGCCGGCCGCCTATGACGCGGCCCAGGAGGTCGCGCGGCAGGCCCGCCATGCCTTCGCCGAGGTGATCACCCAGGTCGATGTGCTGATGATGCCCTCCGCGCCGGGCGCGGCCCCGGCCGGGCTCGCCTCCACCGGCTCCTCCGTCTTCAACCGGCTCTGGACGCTGATGGGCGGACCCAGCGTCAACGTGCCGGGCCTTGCGACGGCGGGCGGCCTGCCGCTCGGCATCCAGTTGATCGGGCTGCATGGCCGCGACCGGGCGACGCTGCTCGCCGCGCGCTGGCTGGAGGAGTGCCTGGCGAAGGGGACCTGAGCCCCGCGCAGGGTTCGGGCCGGGCCGATGCCGGATGACCGGGGCCAGGCCTGTCGGGGATAACGGATCTCGGGAGGACGGAAGGGAAGGAGGACAGGTCCGGGCTCAGCCCTGGCCGATCTCCACCGGCAGCTTCATCTTGCGGGCCATGGCGATGAACTCGCCGCGCGCCGTCTCCAGCGTCAGCGCCGCATAGCGGCGCACCGACTCGGTCGAGCTTGCCGACGACATCCGCATCTTCTTGGCGCGCATCCGCACGACCTTGCCATAGGCCTCGTCGGAGACACCGGCGATGCGGGCCAGCACCAACAGCGGATGCTCGTCCTCGCGCGACAGCAGCGGCACCACGACGTTTTCCGGCCAGCCGACCCGGCCGGCCAGCACCTTGCCGAGGTCGAAGGCGCGGTCCTTGTCGGCGAAGGCGACGACCGCCTGGTCGACGGGCACGGTGCCGGCGATCGCCCCCTCGATCAGTTGCTCGACCTTCGACTTGGCGCCGCCGATCTCGCGCAGGCGGATCTCGATCTCGCGCGCGGAATGCTCGGCCATCGCCTTGGTCAGCACCGGATTGGCGTTCTCCTCGCGCAATTGCTGGGCGAGGTCGCGCGACAGCATCGGCACCAGCTTCGCCGCGATCGGCTCCGGCAGATCCGGCCGGTGCGCCAGCGCCGTCTGCAGACCGGCATCCTTGCGGGCGCGCGCGACCAGCAGTTCGAACGACCCCGTGTCGATCCTGGCGGTCTCGTTGCCGAGCAGCGCGCAGAGCACGTCGCTGTCGCCCTTCTGGGCGAGCACCCGGCTCAGCACCGGCTTGATTCCCTGCCTCTCGCACAGCACCGCCAGATGCCGCGTCGGCAGCCCCTCTCCGGCGACCTCGGCCAGGTCCTCGTCGTTGAGCAGCCCGCCGTCCTCCAGCACCGGCCGGGCGACGGCCAGTTCGCTGTCTTTCGCCAGCGCCTTCAACAGATCGCGCGGCGCCTCCGTCTCGGCGCGCATGCGCGAGGCCATCTGCTTGCGGACCGGGATGTCGAGCCGGTCGAGCACGCGCAGCACCACATCGCCGAACACCGGACTGACCCGGCTGCGCTCCTGGCTCTCCGCCCTGAGGAACAGCTCGGTCAGCGCCGAGATGAGTTCGCCGATGCTCTCCGGCGACCCCTGACGCGCCAGTTCCGTCAGATCCGCAGTTTTCATCCCAAGTCCTTCCAAATCTTTCACGCCAGAGCATAGACCGATCCAGTTTCTCTCCAGTTAACCCAGGGTCGAACTCTGTAACTTCCGGTAGGGAATTGTTAGCTAAGGGCTTTTCGGGAGAGGAGCGGAGGCGGCGAGGCGATTTTCGCGATGTTGCAGTGCAGCATGGATTGTCTGGCGGTGCCGCGCAACCGGCCCCCTGTTCCGCCTGCCCCGCGCAAATGACCGGAGACGTGCCCGGCGAAACCGGAGCCTGCGCTCGCCATTCCTGACGAGGCCAACGCCGCGGCCATGTGACTGCGACGCAACGCAGCATCTTTTTCGCTTTGCCGGCTGGCCCCGGTAACTTATCCTTCACCCATCGAGAGACTGCGGGAGGCCACAACATGACACTTGTCCGCAACATCAATCTCTTGGCCGTGTGTGCGGCATTCGCCTTCGTCGGTGCCATCGTCATCGGCGTGTTCTGAGGCCGAGAGGCCCAGGCAGGGGCATGCAGGTCGAGGTTCGTGCCCTCCTCTGAGGGAGGGACGCAGGAGACATGCACTTTCCGGATTTGTAGAGCCGCGTATCAATTTTTGGCGATTTCGGAACGGAATTTTGCAAAATTCGTCGCAAAATTCGCGCGCCCCCAACAAGCAATCCTGAGAGGCCGGATGCCGGGGACAACCGGCATCCCCTCGATTCTCGGCTTTTGTCGAGGATCCACCAGTTTCGGCGCCCGGGCCTTGCCCCGGGCGTTTGCATGTGGGGTGCGCGCCGACGGCCCCGCTTTGCCCGAAGCTCCTGCTTTTGCGCGAAAATCTCCGGTCTCCCGGTGTCTTGCGGAAAGATTCTGTAAGTTTGCCCCGCTACAGTGGCGACTGGGTTGATGGCAAGCGCGCGGCACGGCAGCCGTGCCGCGGCGTTTGCGGGCAACGGGGGACAGAGTGCATGAGCAAGGTGTTGCGACGGGTCGCAGGCGGCCACTGGACCGGAATTTTTGCGAGCGCGGTTGCAATCGCCGCAAGCGCGGGAACCGCAGCCGCCCAGAGCGCGACAGCCATGGAGATGGCTGCCGATAAGCCCTTGGTTCGACTTGGACTTGAGCTGCGAGCGGCGCTTGCCGAGACGCTCGGCGCGGCCGCCGCGATGCCTTCAATGATCTCCGCTGCCATTGCCGGCCGCGCCGGGGATAACCCCGACTGGCTGCTGGCGACGCTCGGCGTGCTCGCCGCCTCGCTCATTGTCGGCGGCTTCGCTCTTGCTGCCTGCGAGCGCTGGTTGTTCGCCCGGCTGCTGCCGGCCCGCCCGCCCGAGGCGACGCGCGCGGCCCGCATCAGCCGCCTGATCGCCCGCGCCGTCCTGATGGCGATCGCCGTCGCCGCCTTCTATACCGCCGCCCTGGCCGCCGCCTTCCTCCTGGCCTCGCATCACGCGGCGGGCCGGGTCACCCTGCTCATCGGCCTGCAGAGCTTTGGAATCCTTCTGCTTCTTCGCATCGTCCTGACCGCTGTCTTGTCGCCCGGCAACGCCGGCATACGGATGCTGGACCTCGACGAGGCCAGCGCCGTCAGCCTCTATCGCTGGCTGCTGGCGACCGGCGCGGTCGCCGCCGTCACCGTTGCGCTGCACGAATGGCTGGATGCGATGGACCTCGATCCGGGCGGCCACCGGCTGCTGGCGATTCTCTCGGTCGGCGTCACCTGCCTGATGCTGTCGGGGGTGGCGGTGGCCCATCGCGGCGCCCTCGGCCGCCTCGTTGCCGGCCCCGACGCAGACGGGGACAACGGCTACCGCCGGATGGTCCAGCGCCTCTGGCTTCCCCTGCTTCTCCTCTATTTCGCTGTTGCCTTCGTCGTCTCCACCGGCCGGCTTTTGCTGGAGCGCGAGGCCGCCATCGGCCTCGTCGCTGCGCCGGTTCTGGCCGGCCTGATCTGGGCCGCCGCCTATGGCGCGCTGGTGCTGGTCATCGACCGGCTGCTGCTGCCGCGCCTCGACAGTTCCAGCCGCCAGACGCGGCGCAGCGAGGATTTGGCAAGGGCGGAGGAAGCGGCCGGCGAACTGCCGGACCGCGAGGCGGTGCAGGCGCAGGCCGCCGCCGAGGCGGTGGAGGCCGAGGGTAGGCGTTCGCCCTATCGCAACCTGCTCGACCATGGGGCGACGATCCTGTCGGCCGTGATAGCTCTCGGATACGTGCTGTCGCGCTGGGGGATAGATCCCCGCGACAAGAGTTCCCTCGTCGGCAACCTCTTCGAAATCGGCGTCGTCATCTTCCTCGCCTATATGAGCTACCGGGCGGTGGAACTGACCATCGACCGCCAGCTTCACCGCGAACGCGGCCAGCCGGGCGAGCGCAGCGACGAGATCGAGATCGGCGGTCCCGGCCAGAGCCGGCTGTCGACCCTGCTGCCGATTTTCCGCCATTTCCTGCTGATCACCATCGTCGTGATCGGCGGCATGATCGTGCTGTCGCATCTCGGCATCGACATCGCCCCGCTGTTCGCCGGCGCCGGCGTCGTCGGCCTTGCCGTCGGCTTCGGCTCGCAGGCGCTGATCCGCGACATCTTCTCCGGCGCCTTCTTCCTGATCGACGACGCCTTCCGCAAGGGCGAGTATATCGACCTTGGCAGCGTCAAGGGCACGGTCGAGAAGATCTCGATCCGCTCCATGCAACTGCGCCACCACAACGGACCGCTGAACACCGTGCCCTTCGGGGAAATCAAGCACGTGAAGAACTTCTCCCGCGACTGGGCGGTGATGAAACTGGCCTTCCGCGTCACCTACGAAACGGACGTGGAAAAGATGCGCAAGCTGATCAAGAAGTTCGGCGAAAGCCTGATGCAGCATCCCGACTACGGACCGAAATTCCTGCAGCCGGTGAAGTCGCAGGGCGTCACGGCGCTGGAGGATTCGGCAATGATCGTCCGCGTCAAGTTCATGACCCGGCCGGGCGACCAGTTCGTGCTGCGAAAGGTCGTCTACTCCGGCATTCGTGACCTGTGCGAAGCCAACGGCATCCACTTCGCCCACCGCGAAGTGACCGTCCGCGTTGCCCAGGACCCGGCCGATCCGCGCCATTTCACGGACGCCGAAAAACAGGCGATCGCCGGCGCCGTCCGTCCGCTGCTGGAGCAGGCGCCGGTGAAGGACCCGCTGGTGGAGGCGGCCGAGTCCCGCTGAAAACCAAGCTTCCTCGGGTTTGAGCGGTTCCCTCGGGCGGCCAGCCAGTCTGCGATCACCTCCGCGTAGCGCCGGGGATAACCTGAGGGCGCGGCCCGCGCGCGGGCGCCACCTGCCACGTGGAAGGCGGCAGGGAGGTCGATCCGCCCTTGCATCTTGAACGATTTAGGCATAAAGATATCTTTATATCTTCCTGCGATGCTGAAATTCGAGCAGGCCTGCTTCCGAGGATGCGCATGACCACCAACGCGAACACCGCCGGCACCCCTGCCGCTGCCGCCCCTGCAGCCGGCGAGCCGCTGCTCAGCGCCGAGCAGTTGCTGGCCGGCCTGCGCACGGTCGGCGAGGACACGCGGCTGCGCCTTCTGGCCCTGCTGGCCGATGGCGAACTGACCGTCAAGGACGCGACCGTCATCCTCGGCCAGAGCCAGCCGCGAATCTCGCGTCATCTCAAGCTCTTGACCGAGGCCGGCCTCGTTCAGCGCTTCCCGGAAGGGGCCTGGGTATTCTACCGGCTCGGCGACGGCCCGATGGGCGATCTCGCCCGCCTGCTGCTGTCCCGCCTTGATCCGCAGGACGCGGTGCTGGCCGGCGACCGGGTGCGCCTTGCCGCCACCCGCCGCGCCAAGGCCGAGGCCGCAGCCGCCTTCTTCGCCTCGCGCGCCAAGACCTGGGACCAGGAGCGCTCGCTGCATGTGCCGGAAGCGGCCGTCGAGCAGGCCCTGCGCGAGATGGTCGGCGAGCGGCCGTTCCGCTCGTTGCTGGACCTTGGCACCGGCACCGGCAGCCTGATCTCGCTCTTTGCCGGCCAGTATGAGCAGGCACTCGGCCTCGACGCCAGCCACGACATGCTGACCGTCGCCCGCGCCAATCTCGCCCGCCAGGGCCTGCGCAACGTGCAGGTCCGCCAGGGCGATATCTACGCGCTCAACATTCCGGCCGAAAGCCACGACCTGATCACCCTGCATCAGGTGCTGCATTTCCTCGACGATCCGGGCCGGGCGATCGAGGAGGCGGCGCGGGTGCTCAGGCCCGGCGGCCGGCTGCTGATCGTCGACTTCGCCCCGCACGCGCTGGAATTCCTGCGCGACGAGCACGCCCATCGCCGCCTCGGCTTCTCGCGCGAGCAGATGGGGCGCTGGCTGCACGCCGCCGGCCTGGAAGTCACCGAGATCCGCGACCTCAACCCGGAAGCGGGCGAGGCCGACCGGCTCACCGTCACCATCTGGCTCGCCCGCGATCCGCGCATCATTTCGGATTTCCCAGAACTTAGCCTGACCCAGGAGGTCGCCTGACATGTCATCGCCCGAGAGATTCCGCCGCTTCGAGCTGGACCAGGGAACCGGCGTTTCCGTCTCCTTCGAGTTCTTTCCGCCGAAGAGCGACAAGATGGAAACCTCGCTCTGGTCGGCCGTCCAGCGGCTTGAGCCGCTCGGCCCCTCCTTCGTCTCGGTGACCTATGGCGCCGGCGGCTCGACCCGCGAGCGCACCCATCGCACCGTCGAGCGGATGGTGAAGGAGACCCGCCTGGCGCCGGCCGCGCATCTGACCTGTGTCGGCTCCTCGCGCGCCGAGGTCGACGAGATCGTGCGCGGCTACCACGAGATCGGCGTGCGCCACATCGTCGCCCTGCGCGGCGATCCGCAGGAAGGGCTGGGCGCGATCTACCAGCCGCACCCGCAGGGCTATGCCTATGCCTCCGACTTGGTGGCTGGCATCCGCCGCGTCTCCGACGATTTCGAGGTGTCCGTCTCCGCCTATCCGGAGCGCCACCCCGAGAGCCCCGACTGGGCGGCGGAGATCGACAACCTGAAGCGCAAGGTGGACGCCGGCGCGACCCGGGCGATCACCCAGTACTTCTTCGACAACGACCTGTTCGAGACCTTCCTGGAGAAGGTGCGCGCGGCCGGCATCGCCATCCCGATCGTTCCGGGCATCCTGCCGATCGTCAATTTCGAGACCACCATGGTGTTCTCGGCAAAATGCGGCACCTCGATCCCGCACTGGCTGGCGCGGCGCTTCGCCGGGCTCGACCAGGACACGGAGACGCGCAAGCTGGTCGCCTCGGCGGTGGCCAGCGAGCAGGTGCTGGACCTCGTCGACCGCGGCGTCACCGACTTCCACTTCTACACCATGAACCGCGCGGACCTCACTCTCGCGATCTGCCACATGCTGGGCCTGCGCCCGGCCTCTCTGGAACAGCAGGCGGCCTGAGACCGATCATGCAAGACAAGACCAAGACAGTGGCGTCGGCCCTTGCCGCCGCCGCCCGCGACCGCATCCTGATCCTCGACGGCGCCATGGGCACGATGATCCAGGCCTTGAGGCTGGACGAGGCCGGCTATCGCGGCGAGCGGTTCAAGGACTGGCCGCAGGACGTGAAGGGCAACAACGACCTGCTCAGCCTGACGCAGGGCCCGGCGATCCGCGACATCCACATCGCCTATCTGGAGGCCGGTGCCGACATCGTCGAGACCAACACCTTCTCCTCCACCACCATCGCGCAAGCCGACTACGCCATGGAGGAGCTGGCCTATGAGCTCAACCTCGTCGGCGCAAAGCTCGCCCGCGAGGCCTGCGATATTGTCACGGCCCGCGATCCCTCGCGCCCGCGCTTCGTCGCCGGCGCGCTCGGGCCGACCAACCGCACGCTCTCCATCTCGCCGGACGTCAACAATCCGGGCTATCGCGCCGTCAGCTTCGACGAGATGCGGCAAGCCTATGCGCAGGCCGTGCGCGGCCTGATCGACGGCGGCTCGGACATCCTGCTGGTCGAGACCATCTTCGACACGCTGAACGCCAAGGCCGCCCTCTTCGCCATCGACGAGGTGCTGGAGGAAAAGGGCGTCAGCCTGCCGGTGATGATCTCCGGCACGATCACCGACCTGTCCGGCCGCACCCTGTCCGGCCAGACGCCGGAGGCCTTCTGGTACTCGGTGCGCCATTCCAGGCCGTTCTCCATCGGCCTCAACTGCGCGCTCGGCGCCAGGGAAATGCGTGCCCATGTGGCGGAGCTGTCGCGCGTTGCCGACACGCTGGTCTGCGCCTATCCCAATGCCGGCCTGCCGAACGAGTTCGGCGAGTATGACGAGAGCCCCGAGGCGATGGCCGAACTGGTCGGCGAATTCGCGGCGAGCGGCCTCGTCAACATCGTCGGCGGCTGCTGCGGCACCACGCCCGACCACATCCGCGCCGTCGCGCAGGCCGTTGCCGGCCATGCCCCGCGCAAGCCGGCCGAGCCGCCGCGCCGCATGCGCCTGTCGGGCCTCGAGCCCTTCGTGCTGACGCCGGAGATCAACTTCGTCAATGTCGGCGAGCGCACCAACGTCACCGGATCGGCCCGCTTCCGCAAGCTGATCAAGGAGGGCAACCACGCCACCGCGCTGGAAGTCGCCCGCCAGCAGGTGGAGAGCGGCGCCCAGATCATCGACGTCAACATGGACGAGGGCCTGCTCGACTCCAAGGAGGCGATGGTCACCTTCCTGAACCTGATCGCCGCCGAGCCGGACATCGCCCGCGTGCCGGTGATGATCGACAGCTCCAAGTGGGAGGTGATCGAGGCCGGGCTGAAATGCGTCCAGGGCAAGCCGGTGGTGAACTCCATCTCGATGAAGGAAGGCAAGGACGCCTTCATCGCCCAGGCCAAGCTGGTGCGCCGCCACGGCGCCGCGGTCGTCGTCATGGCCTTCGACGAGCAGGGCCAGGCCGACACCCAGGCCCGCAAGACCGAGATCTGCCAGCGCTCCTACGAGATCCTGGTGAACGAGGTCGGCTTCCCGCCCGAGGACATCATCTTCGATCCGAATATCTTCGCCGTCGCCACGGGCATTTCCGAGCACGACAATTACGGCGTCGATTTCATCGAGGCGACCCGCTGGATCCGCCAGAACCTGCCGCATGCCCATGTGTCGGGCGGCGTGTCGAACCTGTCCTTCTCCTTCCGCGGCAACGAGCCCGTGCGCGAGGCGATGCATTCGGTGTTCCTCTACCACGCGATCGCGGCCGGCATGGACATGGGCATCGTCAATGCCGGCCAGCTCGCCGTCTATGACGACGTCGATCCGGAACTGCGCGAGCTCTCCGAGGACGTGGTGCTGAACCGGCGCGCCGATTCCACCGACCGGCTGCTGGAGATCGCCGAGCGCTTCCGCGGCCAGGGCGGCAAGCAGAAGGTGCAGGACCTCGCCTGGCGCGAGCGCGCCGTCGAGGACCGCCTGTCCCACGCGCTGGTCAACGGCATCACCGACTATATCGAGGAAGACGTCGAGGAGGCCCGCGCCAAGGCCGAGCGTCCGCTGCATGTCATCGAAGGGCCCTTGATGGCCGGCATGAACATCGTCGGCGACCTGTTCGGCGCCGGCAAGATGTTCCTGCCGCAGGTGGTGAAGTCGGCCCGCGTGATGAAGCAGGCGGTCGCCTATCTGATGCCCTACATGGAGCAGGAAAAGCTCGAGCAGGGCATCGAGGACATGCCGAGCGCCGGCAAGATCCTGCTCGCCACCGTCAAGGGCGACGTCCACGATATCGGCAAGAACATCGTCGGCGTCGTGCTCCAGTGCAACAATTTCGAGGTGATCGACCTCGGCGTCATGGTGCCGGCGGCGAAGATCCTCGAGACGGCGCGCAAGGAGAAGGTCGACGTGATCGGCCTGTCGGGCCTGATCACCCCGTCGCTGGACGAGATGTGCCACGTGGCGGCCGAGATGGAGCGCGAGGGCTTCGACCTGCCGCTGCTGATCGGCGGCGCGACGACCAGCCTCATCCACACGGCGGTGAAGATCCACCCGAACTATCGCCGCTCGCAGGCCGTCTATGTGACGGACGCCAGCCGCGCGGTCGGCGTGGTCTCGAAGCTTTTGAACAAGACCGAGCGCGACGGCTATGTCGAGGCCCTGCGCGCCGACTATGCCAAGGCGGCGGAGGGGCATTCGCGCTCGCGCGGCCAGTCCCGCCGCACCAGTCTGGAGGAGGCGCGCAAGAACCGCTTCCGCCCGTCCTTCGACAGCTACCGGCCGCAGCGCCCCTCGTTCCTCGGCATCCGCCCGATCGAGGTGCCGCTGGAGGACTTGGTCGAGGTGATCGACTGGACGCCGTTCTTCTCCACCTGGGAGATCAAGGGCAGCTATCCGGCGGTGCTGACCGACAACCGCTACGGGCCGGCCGCCAGGGCGCTCTACGACGATGCCCGCAAGATGCTCGCCGAGATCGTCCGCGACCGCCTGCTGCGACCGAAGGGCGTCGTCGGCTTCTGGCCGGCGGCCGCGCGCGGCGACGACATCGTGCTCTACGAGGACGAGGAGCGGACCGCCGAGCGCGCCATGCTGCACACGCTGCGCCAGCAGATGGCCCGCGCCGAAGGCACCCGCGCCAATGTGGCGATGGCCGACTTCGTCGCCGACGAGGCGAGCGGCATCGCCGACTGGGTCGGCGGCTTCGCGGTGACCTCCGGTCATGGCGAGGAGGAGTTCGTCGCCCGCTACGTCAAGGCGGGCGACGACTACAACAAGATCCTCGCCCAGGCCCTGTGCGACCGGCTCGCCGAAGCCTTCGCGGAGAAGCTGCACCAGATCGTGCGCACCTCGCTATGGGGCTATGCCCCGCAGGAGGAGGCCGGCGTCGAAGACCTGATCGCGGAGAGATACCAGGGCATCCGCCCGGCGCCGGGCTATCCGGCCCAGCCGGACCACACCGAGAAGGGCACGCTGTTCGAGCTGCTTGACGCGACGCGAACCGCCGGGATCGAGCTGACGGAGAGCTATGCCATGTGGCCGGGCTCCTCGGTCTCCGGCCTCTACTTCGCCCATCCCGACAGCCACTATTTCGGCGTCGGGCGCATCGAGCGCGACCAGGTCGAGGACTACGCCTCCCGCAAGGGCTGGGACCTTGCCACCGCCGAGCGCTGGCTTGCCCCGATCCTCAACTACGATCCGCTGAAGCTGGAGGCGGCGGAGTAATCCGCAGCCTTGCAGCACATGCTGTGAAATGACAGCGGGCGGGACCCTGTTCCCGCCCGTTTTCCGTCTTGTCAGGTCTTCGCGCTCGCCGGTCAGGCGACCCGGCCGTGCCACTGGCTGAGCAGCAGGCGCGCCGAGTGCGGCTTGATCTCCCGATAGCGGACCAGGATGCGCGCGCGGTCCTGCGCCCGCAGGCGGTAGCGCCACGGGCCGACGGTCAGCAGCTTCTCGACGGTGGACGGCGCAAGATCGGAGGCCTTGGCGACGATCAGGAACGGATCGGTGTCCGTGCGCATCATCCAGTGCTTGGCCTCTTCGATGCCGATGTCGCCGATGATCGCGAAGGTCGCGACCGCCTCGGGAAACCGGTCTTCCTCGGCAAAGCGCAGCAACGTCGCCTCGTCGAGGCCGGGGCCGCGGGCCAGCGCATAGACCCGGCCGATCGCCGTCTCGAAATCGTAGCGGCCGAGCCAGAACTCGTTGGAGAGCTTCTGCGCGGCGACACGGGCGGCACGCGGGACCTCGCCGCCCTCGGACGTGCCGGCGTCGAACAGGCGTGCGCGCACCCGTTCGCTTGCCAGCGCCGCCAGTGTCGACACCGCCTGCTCGTCGAGATCGTCGCGATCGGCAAGCGCCATCTGCAGGTCCTCGTCGAGACCCGAAGCCGTGATCAGGGCAAGCGCGCCGGCGCTCGACAGGCTGGCGCCGTCATTGCGCGCCACCGTGCGGCGGACGACCAGATTGCCGGTCTCGACCAGCACGTCGGTGACCATTTCCGACAGGATCTCGCGCGCCGCGATCGCCAGCTTGTGGTCATCGCCGCGGGTCATGACGATCTCCACCAGATCGCTGTCGCGCAGCACCGTGGACTTCTCCAGCACCGGGCGGGCGACGGCGATCTCGTCGCCGGCAAGCCGGCGAATGGTCTCCTCCGGCGCCCGCCGCAGCGAGGCGAGGCGACCGGCGATGAAGGCGCGGGCCTGCGTCTCCACCATGTCGGAGAGCCGCACCAGCACCGAATCGTAGACTTCGATCTGCTCGTCCGAACATTTCTCGGAGGTCAGCGAGAACAGCGTCGCGACATTGCACGCAAGTTCGTTGCGCCGCGCCATATTCGGCTCGTTCGCAAGGGCCTCGAAGTTTACGAGCTCGGTATTTGGCATGTTCGACATTGCGATTTCCCCGACCAAGAGACCTGATCCGGCACGGGTAGCACGATTCGAATAAACAAAAGGTCGCCGAGATCCTTTAATTACTTATGTTGTTTTGAGATTGATTTGGATAAAATTTGAATATAATGAAACGCCCCGGAAAGAGCGGAGGGGCTCGACGGAAATACGTGAGCCCGCAAAGCAAAAAGACGACGAGGCCGCGCTGCGGCCTCGTCTGGTTCCGTCGATGGGGTGTTTGCAAGAGGGGCCGGCCAAGAAGAGGGTCGCCAAGAGGGGCCGCCGCAGCGCGCTCGCCATTGGCGGCCCGCTCCGGCATGTGCCCCCCGGACCGTTGCGGCGGGGGGGGCACATGCCGGCGGCGGATCGTCAGGCGGCGCGCACCTTGTGCAGGAAGTTGTCGACCTGCCCTTTCAGCCGCTCGGACTGCTGCGACACTTCGCCCGAGGCCGACAGGACCTGCGCGGCGGCGGCGCCGGTGTCCTCGGCGGCCTGGCTGACCCCGCCAATGTTGCTGGACACTTCCGTGGTGCCGGTGGCGACCTGCTGGATGTTGCGCGCGATCTCCTGGGTGGCGGAACTCTGCTCCTCCACCGCCGAGGCGATCACCGAGCCGATCTCGTTGATCCGGTCGATCACCTTGGAGACGCTGCCGATCGAGGTCACCGCCGTGTTCGTCTCCGCCTGCATGTGGGAGATCTGATCGGCGATCTGCGACGTCGCCCGCGCGGTCTGCTCGGCCAGTTGCTTCACCTCGGAGGCGACCACCGCGAACCCGCGTCCCGCATCGCCCGCCCGCGCCGCCTCGATCGTGGCGTTGAGGGCGAGCAGGTTGGTCTGGTCGGCGATGTCGTTGATCAGGCCGACGACCTCGCCGATGCTCTGGGACGCCGCGGCAAGCGACTGGATCCGATCCGAGGCGGTCTGCGCCTCGGTCACCGCCTGCAGCGAGATCTGGCTGGAGCTGCCGATCTGCTGGGCGATCTCCCGCACCGAGGCGGACAGTTCCTCGACCGCCGAGGCAACCGACTGCACGCTGGCCGCCGCTTCCTCGGACGCCGCGGAGACGGCCGTCGACTGGGCGCTGGTCTCCGCTGCGGTTGAGGCAAGGGTGTGGGCAGCGGTCTGCAGCTCGGTCGAGGTGGAGGCGAGCCCCTGGACGAAGCCGCCGACGGCCCGCTCGAACTCATCGGCGAGATTCTGCATCATCTGCCGCTTCTCGGCCTCGGCGCGCGCCTTCGCCGCCTCCTGCTCGCGCTCCAGCGCGATCTTCTCGATGGCGTTCTCCTTGAACACCTGCACCGCCCGCGCCATCTCGCCGATTTCGTCCTTGCGGCTGCGCGCCGGGATATCGCAATCGACATCGCCGCCGGCAAGGCGCGTCATGGCCCGGGTCATCGCCAGCACCGGATTGGCGATCTGGCCGCCCAGCACAAGCGCCATCGCCGCACCGATCAGCAGGCCGCCGATACCGGCAATCGCGACGCCGAACTCCGCCGCCAGCAGCTCGTCCGCGACCTCGGTCTCGATCTGCTGCTCGGCCGCCGCCGCCCGCTCGCGCAGCATCCTCAGGTCCTTCTGCAGGATGCGGGTCTGCTCCAGCATCTCGCCATGGACCAGTTCATCGATCTTCACCTTGTCTTCCACGGCCTTGGCAAAGCTTGTGCGATAGGTGCCGAGAAGCTCGGTCATCTCCGCATGCAATTCCCGCTCGCGCGGGGTCCGCATGGTGCCGCCGAGGCGCTCGAGTGCCTGCCGGACGGCGTCGAAGTCGCGCTGCGCCGCGTCCAGTCCCTTGCGGTCCTGGTAGCCGAGGGCGATGTTGGAATTGAGCTGCGCGCTGAGGCCGTAGCGGATCGCCGCCTCCACATGGAGCCTCGCCTCCTCGTTGCCGTCGGCCATGGCGATCTTGAGGATCTCGTCGAGATCTTCCATGAACTTCGCCGCGCTCGGCATCATGGTCTTCTCGACCTGCTGGAGATAATCCTCGGTCAGATGCCGCGTTTCCTGGAAATCCTTGGTATAGACCGAGACCGCCTGCTTGGCCTCGTCGAACAGCCCGCGCCAGCTATCGTCGACGATCTTCCTCTCCGCCTCCGCCATCAGCGCGTCGAGCTTGGCGATCTCCTGCGTTGCGACCTCCGCCAGTTCCGCCTTCGAGGAGACGGAATATTCGCGCACCGCTGCGTCGAGGCGCAGGAACTCGGCCTCCACGGCCGCCATGGCGGACGCAGCCTCGACATTGGTCTTATAGGCGCCGATGCGATCGGACGTCCCGAGGAAGGTGATAAAGCTATAGGCCGACACTCCGATCAGGATCGTCAGCACCAGGGCGAACCCGGAGAGTATCTTGTACTGCAGCCGCATGTTCGCGAAAAATCCAAGTCCCATGTCATCACCTCTCGGACGATTGCCTTAACTGCCCGCTCGCAAGACCCGAATACGGCATTCGCGAACAGATCTTTCCCCACTCACCCTGCGGAACAATGTGGTGCAGATCGCACATCCTCGTAGGAGGCGCTAGGTAATTTTCACGGGGTTGAATTAATGAAACTCTAATTCGGCAATGTAACTAATCACATGACCAAAATTTAATCTTTTGTTTTCAACCCTTAGTGCGTAGACGCCGGGACCCTTCTTCTCCTGTCAGGTGGCCGCCCGACGCGACGGAAGGGTCCCAAGCCCGGTCGGTTCGACCGGTGCCGCCCGGGAGGGTCCATCGGCAAGACCGCCCCGCGCCCCGCGCAAATGGTATACCTGTGCGGGCCTTGGACTGAGGAGACAGCCGTGACCGACACGTGCGCAGATGAAATGATGGCACGACCCGGCGAACAGGCCTTCGACCACGACCCGGCGCAGGGGCCGTTCGACGCCGGTCTCGTCTTCATCGGCCATGTGGAAACACCCTGGACGCGGCGCGCCGACTGCCCGCGCAACGGCCGGGGCAGCGACGCGGTCTGCCGCGTCCGGCTGAAGCCGGAATACCGCAGGGGGCTGAAGTCGGTGGCGGACTGCAGCCACCTGATCCTGCTCTACTGGATGCATCAGGCGCGCCGCGACCTTGCCGTGCTCGCGCCCGGCTTCGCCAGCGAGACCCATGGCTGCTTCGCCCTGCGCGCCCCGGTGCGGCCGAACCCGGTGTCGCTCTCGGTGGTGCAATTGCTGGAGATGACCGAAGACGGTTTCCTGGTGCGCGGCCTCGACTGCCTCAACGGCACGCCGCTGATCGACATCAAGCCCTATTTCGCGACCACCGACAGCGTACCGGAGGCGCGGGTAGGCTGGCGCGAGCGCCTGAAAGACGCAGAGGCGGTCAGCCCACCGGGCGACGCCTGAACGACAGCGCCCGCATCCGCACCCACTCCCCTGCCCCGCGGACCAGGCGGGCGGCCGGCCGCTCCACCCCCACGGTCAGCAGCAGCGATACCAGCGCGACCCCGGCAAGGATCACCGCCGCCGAGCCGGCAAGGCCGATGACCGGCACCAGCAGGAAGAAGCCGGCATAGCCGACATGCTGGTGCAGCAGATAGAAGGGATAGGTGGCCCGCCCGGCAACGGTGACCGGACCGGCAGTCAGCCAGGGCGCCTGCAGCCGCGTTGCCAGCGCGAGGACGACGAGCGAGACAGCAACGATGCCGCCGACGGCAAGCGGCGGGAACGGCTCGCCCCGGTAGACCTCGACCAGCCCGCCGGCGAACAGCACCGCGGCGGCAATGGCCTGCACAAACGCCGCAAGCAGCACCAGCCTCGCTCCCGCCTCTCCGCGCTCGCATGCCCGCAGCATCATGCCGAAGGCGAAGAAGCCGGCGAAATCAGTCAGCAGCAGACGGCGCAGGACATCGCTGCCGATCACCGCCTGGTCGAGCGTCGCGACGGCCAGCCAGGCAAGGGCGACAAGCACCTGATGCCGCGACCACAGGCCCACCAGCATCAACAGCCCCACCCAGCCGTAGAACAGGATCTCGGCGACGATGGACCAATAGGCCCCGTCCATGAAGGGCTGGCCGAGAAGCGGTGCCAGCATGGTCAGGTTGGCGAGGTATTGCGGCAGCGACAGGGGAAAGCCGAGCGCCGGCACCGCAAGGGTGACGAGCGCGGTCAGCGTCATCGCCGCCACATAGACCGGCCACAGCCGCGCGACCCGCGCCACCGCGAAGGTGAAGGGGTCGCGCCCCTCCGTCGAGATCGAGATGACATAGCCGGAAATCGCGAAGAAGACCGAGACGCCGAGATAGCCGAACCGCGCCCAGTCTCCCGGATCACCGGGCCCGGCGGCCGGCCCCGCCTCGCCGGTGACCTGCATGCGAAAGCCGTAATGGAACCAGGCGACCGCCGCGACGGCCACCACCCGCATCACGTCGAGACCCGGCCGCCGCGCAGCAGCGCTCATTGCATCCACTCCCCTCGCCTCGGCCCGGAGTATCGCCTTTTCCGGTTAAGGGAGTTGAAATTCCACGGCCCCCTTGATCAGCGTCAATCGCATTGAAGGCCGGCGCCGATAAGCTTATCCAATGACGATGATCACGCTTCGCCAGTTGCGCTATTTCGATGCGCTCGCCCGTCACCTGCATTTCGGCCGAGCCTCGGAGGCCGTCGCCGTGTCACAACCGGCGTTGTCGATGCAGATCCGCGAGTTGGAGGCGATCCTCGGCGTTGCGCTGGTCGAGCGGCGACCGGCCGGCATCCGCCTGACCGCCGAGGGACAGGAGATTGCCCGCCGTGCCCGGCGCATCCTGTCCGAGGCCCGCGACCTTCTCGACTATGGCCGCCATGCCGGCGAGGTGCTGAGCGGGCCGCTTCGGCTCGGCATCATTCCCTCCATCGCCCCCTATCTGCTGCCGCGCATCCTCCCCGCCCTGACCCGCGCGCACCCGCAGGCCGAGTTGCAGCTCCGCGAGACCCTCACCCAGGCGCTGGTCGGCGAATTGCAGCAGGGCGAGTTGGACGTGATCCTCGCCGCCCTGCCGGTTGCGGGGGCGGATCTGGAGACCTGCTCGCTGTTCCAGGACAAGTTCCTGCTCGCCGTGCAGTCGCGGCCTGATCTGGACGAGCGCCGCCGCGTCGACCCGCGCGACGTCGACGGCGCATCGCTGCTGCTGCTGGAGGAAGGCCACTGCCTGCGCGACCAGGCCCTGAACTATTGCGAGGGGTTGCGGCCGGCGGCGCGCACCGGCTTCGGCGCCACCAGCCTGTCGACGGTGATGCAGATGGTTGCCGCCGGCTACGGGGTGACCTTGCTGCCGGAACTGTGCGCCTCGGTGGAGGTGCGCGACGAGCGGGTGGCGCTGCTGCGCTTCCAGGATCCGCAGCCGCAGCGCACCGTCGGCCTGGTCTGGCGGCGCTCCTCGCCGCGCAAGCGCGATTTCGAGGCGCTCGGCGCCTGCATCCTGGCCGCCCTCGGCCCCGCCGGACAGCCGCTGCCGCCGCCCGTGGCCGAAATCTTCGCGCCAGGATCGCATGCCGATGCCTGACCGGTCGGTGAGCGGCGACGGGATGGTGATTGCCGATGGAGTACGGCTGGTGCTCGATCTGCTGGACGGCCAGCACCGCGCCGGCTTCCTCATCGATCCCGCATCGACTGTCTGTGCCTGCAACCGGACCGCGGAGGGACTGGCCCGCAGCGCCCCCGGCCTGCTCGCCGGGTCCGACAAGACCTGCGCCGAGGCCGGCGCACCGCGTCTCGAATTCGCCGACCCGGTCATGCAGCGCGGCCTTGTGCGGGCGCTCGCCGAGCTTGCCCGCGGTGCCGGGCCGCAGGCCTTCGCCGCCTCCACGGCGCAGGCGGACGAGCGCACCGGGCCGCTGCCGGGCGCGCATCCCCCGGCACTTGCCGAGGTACGCCGGGTCGGCGGGGACATGCGGCTGCTGGTGGTGACACTGCTGGACGGGCACATTCCGGCGCTCGAGGGTCGGCTGCGGCTCGTCTTCGGCCTGACGGCGCGCGAGGCGGCGGTGGCGGCCGAACTCGTCTCCGACGCGGGCGAGGAAACCATCGCCATCCGCCTCGGCATCAGTCCCAATACGCTCAGAAGCCACCGCAAGACGATCTATGCGAAGCTCGGCGTCGGCAGCCGCGCCGGCCTCGCCGCCCTGCTCTGCCGGTTGCCATGAGGCAGGCAGGCACGGAGACGGGCGGATGACAGCGGGAGCGGCAAAAGCGGGGGGAACCCGCCGCCAGAAGGAGATGCGCAAGGCCTTGCGGGCGAGCGTGCCGCGCATCCCTTTCGCCGATGCCGAGCCGGTGCTGGCCGGAGCGCTCGCCCCGCATCTGCGGCACCTGCCGCCCTCCGTCGCCGTCTGGCTTGCCCTCGTCGCCCATGTCCGCCATGCCCATAGCGACTATGACGCGCTGCTCGACGAGGGGTACGAGCGCGACGCCGCCCGCTATTTCGCGCTCCCTTCGATCAACGACACGCTGCTCGACTGGGGATCGACGCGCCAGGTTACCGGCGAAGAGGAGGAGATCGGCGAGGACTGAGGCCGAACCCTCAGCGATAGAGCCAGTGCTCGGGGATATGCGCGGTGACCGCCTCGCCGGGCCGGATGACGCCGGGGCGTTCCACATAGGCGACGAGGCCGCGGCGGCGGCGCGCCGTCTTGGGGAACAGCAGGTCGATGCCCTCGCGGTCGGGATAATGCTCGCCGATGGAAGCTCCCGCGATCCGGCAGGGCATGTTGTCGCCGTCGACCCGCAGCACCGCACCGCCGGCGAAGACCAGGCGCGTGCGCGGCGGCACCAGCGACAGGCGCGGCAAGCCCTCCAGAAGGACATTGCCGCCGATCCACTCCGCCTCGATGCGCGGCAGGCCCATGTCGGCAGCGACCTCGGCCAGTTCCTCGGCGGACAGGATCGACACCTGCCGCTCGTTGCACATCTCGGTGCCGCGCGGATACCAGGGCTCGCGCGAGCCCGAGCGGCGGGTGTGACCGACGTGACGTCCGCCGGGAATACCCTCGAAGCCAAGCTTCAGCGCCGCCGTCCAGGTGGTGCGGAAATCCTCCGGGTCCTGGTTGGCGAGCACCTTGACCGTGGTGGCGGCAAGCTTGCGAGCCGGCACGCTCTGCAACTCGTCCATGTGCTCGCGTCCGAACAGATCCGCCATCGCCCACCTTCCTGTCTCGTCCCGCGGGCGGACACCGGCGGGGACCTGAAGGAATACAACGAGTCTTTCCGGCGGGAAAGCCGCAGCCCGCCGGGCCGCCGGGCGCTCAAACCAAAACGGCGGCGCGAGTGCCGCGCCGCCGTCCGGTATCTGTCGGCCGTGTCCGCTGCTTCAGCGCGTCAGCGGCTTGTACTTGATGCGGCGCGGATCGGCCGCATGGGCGCCGAGGCGGCGCACCTTGTCCTTCTCGTAGTCCTCGAAGTTGCCCTCGAACCACTCCACATGGCTGTCGCCCTCGAAGGCGAGCATATGGGTGGCAAGACGGTCGAGGAACATGCGGTCGTGGCTGATGACCACGGCGCAGCCGGCATAGTTCTCCAGCGCGTCCTCCAGCGCCGCCAGCGTCTCGGTGTCGAGATCGTTGGTCGGCTCGTCGAGCAGCAGCACGTTGGCACCCTGCTTCAACACCTTGGCAAGATGCACGCGGTTGCGCTGGCCGCCGGACAGGTTGCCGACCTTCGCCTGCTGGGCCGGGCCCTTGAAGTTGAAGGACGAGCAATAGGCGCGCGAATTGATCTCCTTGCCGTCGAGATAGATGATCTCGTTGCCGCCGGAGATTTCCTCCCACACCGTCTTGTTCGGGTCGAGCGTGTCGCGCGACTGGTCGACATAGCCGAGATGCACGCTGTCGCCGATGGTGACGGTGCCCGAATCCGGCTTTTCCTGTCCGGTCAGCAGCTTGAACAGGGTCGACTTGCCGGCGCCGTTCGGGCCGATGACGCCGACGATGCCGCCGCGCGGCAGCTTGAACGTCAGGTCCTCGATCAGCAGGCGGTCGCCGAAGCCCTTGGAGACGTTCTCCAGGTCGATGACATTGTTGCCGAGCCGCTCGCCGACCGGAATGAGGATCTGGTCGATGGTCGGCAGACGCTCCTCCTGCTTGGCGAGCAGGTCCTCATAGGCGCGGATACGCGCCTTGGACTTGGTCTGCCGGCCCTTCGGCGACATGCCCATCCACTCGCGCTCGCGGGCGATGGCGCGGGAGCGGGCCATGTCCTCGCGGCCCTCCTGCTCCATGCGCTTGGTCTTCTTCTCCAGATAGACCGAATAGTTGCCCTCGTAGGGAATGCCCTGGCCGCGGTCGAGCTCCAGGATCCAGCCCGTGACATTGTCGAGGAAGTAGCGGTCGTGGGTGATGATCAGCACCGAGCCCTTGAACTCGCGCAGGTGCCGCTCCAGCCAGTGCACCGTCTCGGCGTCCAGGTGGTTGGTCGGCTCGTCGAGCAGCAGGAGGTCCGGCTCCGACAGCAGCAACTGGCACAGCGCGACGCGGCGCCGCTCGCCGCCCGACAGGTTGTCGACCGGAGCGTCGGACGGCGGACAGCGCAGGGCCTCCATCGCCATCTCGACCTTGCTCTCCAGGTTCCACAGGTCCTCGGCGTCGATGATGTCCTGGAGCTGGGCCCCCTCTTCCGCCGTCTCGTCGGAATAGTTCATCATCAGTTCGTTGTAGCGGTCGACGATCGCCTGCTTGTGGGCGACGCCCAGCATGACGTTTTCAAGGACCGTCTTGGTCGGGTCGAGCTGCGGCTCCTGCGGCAGGTAGCCGATGCGTGCGCCCTCCGCCGCCCAGGCCTCGCCGGTATACTCCTTGTCGAGGCCGGCCATGATCTTGAGGAGCGTCGACTTGCCCGCGCCGTTCGGGCCGAGGATGCCGATCTTGGCGTCCGGGTAGAAGGACAGGTGGATGTTGTCGAGGACCTTCTTGCCGTTATAGGCCTTCGACAAACCATGCATGTGATAGATGAACTGGCGCGCCATAGGTGCTTGCCGCTCCATTCTGGACATGAGGGGAAACTGGCCGCTTCTTAGTCGATGGCGGCCTTCGGGGCAAGGGAAACTCCCGTGGCGCGCGCCCTCGCCGTGCCGTACCGGCAGGCGCGCCGCTCCCCGCGTTTACGTCTCGTTCACCCTCTCGCCCCATGCTGGCGGCGGGCTGGGTGCTCAGAAGGATTCATGTCATGCGTATCCCGAGACCGGCCGGTCTTGCCGGCATTCTTGCTCTTTCCCTGCTTGTCGCCGCCTGCGGCTCGAACCGGTTCGAGCGCGGCGTCACGGGCGGCGCCATCGGCAGCGCGGCCGGTGCCGGCGTTCTGGCAATTGCCGGCGGACCGATCCTGGTCGGCGCGGCGGCCGGTGCCGTGGGTGGTGCCGCCATCGGCGCGCTCACCAACGAGTGCCAGATCGACCTCGGACCGCAGCGCCCGAACAACTGCTGAGGCGCCGGCAGGCACCCGCGGCACCGCTCCCAGACCCCATTCCTTCCGCGAAACGGACACGCCGCGGAACCGGCACGCCGATGGCGGAGGCCGGTTCCGCGGCTTTGAACTTGCGCTGCTCGCGCAAGCGCCTGACTTCGCGCGCTCTTTTCCGATGAGTCCATCCGCCCTTGGATACCGCCATCAAAGAAAATCATTGGTAAATATTACGATACTAAAAGTATCCATGAAACATCTCCCGCAATCAGGACATATTTTAGCCAGATACGAAAGGACAATACCGGCTGCACGGTCGAGGCGACACCGAGCAGCAACGGGACGGACAGAGATTTGCTTGTTCCGCAAAACACCCGCCAGGGCCTGTTCAGGCGCCTGAAGAAAAACATCCTTTTCCTGCATGTGCCGAAATGCGGCGGATCCTTTGTCGAGCAGACCTTCCTGCCCTGGATCCTGAAATGTCCCTCGCGCCGCCTGCGCGAGGCGCGCGGGCACCTGACCTGGTGCGAGTATGCCGGGGTGTTCACCCGCAACGGCATCGATCTCGGCGCGATGCATGTCTTCACCGTGGTTCGCAATCCCTGGGCCTGGCACGTCTCCTGGTTCCATTACCTCAAGCAGGATCTCGGTCGCGGCCGATCCGGCATGCCGACGGAAGTGGATCTGTTCCAGGACTACGACTTTTCCGACTACCTGCGCTGGCTGGCGGACGACGACGCCCCGACCTCGCCCTCCCGCTACATCCGCAAGCAGCAGATCGACTACCTGACCGACGAAACGGGCCGGATCGCCGTCGATCGCGTCCTGCGGCAGGAATGCCTGTGCGAGGACCTGCAGCAGATGGCGAGCGACCTCGACCTCGCCGTCACCGTCTGCGATCGCCGCGCCAACGCCTCCGCCCACGGTCACTATCGCGACTATTACGACGACTTCGGCATCGACCTGATCGCCCGGCGCCACAGGGACGACATCGCGACCTTCGGCTACACGTTCTGAAGCCTCGCGCGGGGTGGCTGCGGACTTGCAATTCGCCGCCCAAGCTGCAATGGCTCAGCCGGGGCCCGTGCGGCCCCGGCCGTTTCCGACACCATCCGCGAGTTCACGATCCCCAATGGGCTTCAACCTGATCCGCTTCGTCCTCGACCCGCACTACCGGGCCGTCAAGCGCTGGAAGCTCGCCAAGGGCGACGCGCGCCTGCTGACCGATGTGCCGCTGGACGCGGGCTCGCTCGTCATCGATGCCGGCTTCTACAAGGGCGATTTTTCTGCCCGCATCTCGCAGAAAGGCTCGCCGAAGGTGCTGGCCTTCGAGCCGGCGCCCGAATTCTGCGAACGCGCCAAGCCGCTTCTCGCCGGCCTGCCGAACGTTACGCTGGACTGCGCCGGCCTGTCCGACTTCAACGGCACCGCCAAGCTCGTCTACGACAATGACGGCAGCAGCACCCAGCGGCGGCAGGAGGGCGAGAGCGTCGAGGTGCACCTGCGCCGCGCCGCCGACGTGGTGCGCGCCGCCGGCCAGCCCGTCGACCTGATGAAGCTCAACATCGAGGGTGACGAGTATCCGGTGCTGGAGAACCTGATCGCGGAAGGGCTGATGGGCGAGGTGCGCCACCTCATCGTCCAGTTCCACCTGATCGACGGGACCAGCCGCGAGCGCTATGCCCGGATCGCCGAGGGCCTGTCGAAGACCCACGATCTCGCCTGGCGCTATCCGTTCGTGTGGGAGCGCTGGGACCTGCGCGAGACCGCCTCGCCGAGCAGGTAGAGCCGGCGGCGGATGCCGTCGCTGAAGCGCAGCCGGCGGCCGTCGAGATGGCCGACCGTGCGCGGATGGCCGTAGGCCCCATAGAGATAGCCGCCGCCGACATAGCGGCAGAGGCCGCCTTCCAGCCCGACCGAGCTCCCGTCCGGCCTCTTCAGCAGCGGCAGAACCACCTCGCGGTAGCGCGCCGTATCGAGAATATGCGGGTTGTTCGAGCGTCCGCTGATCCGGCAGATCGGGAAATCGGCATCGCCCGCCGGCTCCACCCCGAGGTCATAGGCGGCCGGCCGGTTGCGCCGCTTGTTGAAGCGCAGGTAATCGATGCCGCGGGCGCGCATCTCTTCCAGCATCCGGTCGAGCGAATGAGGGATGCGGCTCTTCACGAAGACGAAATCATGCTCGAGCTGCATCGCATAGGCGCCCTCGCCGACCTCCAGCGACCGGGCGAAGCCGTCCAGCATGCCGTTGGTCCGCACCAGCTCGAAGGGGATGTCCGGCAACGCCTCGCGGATCGTCGCCACCCAGGGCTCGAAGCGATCCGGATTGGGGTTCGGGTCGATGAAGATCCGGGTGACGATGCGGTGCCGGCTCTCCCAGCCGAATGTGTCGAAGAACGAACGCACCGCATGCTGGGCCAGACAGTGGGACGGGTCCCGCGAGGCCACGTTGGTGAAGACGTTGAGGTTGAAGACCTCGGACTTCATGCGGACTCCATGCTTGCTTTCCCGCTGCGCCGCCCGTAAGCGTGGCGCGTCCCGATCCGTTTCGCAGCCTTATAGGTGGCCCGCAGTGTCAAAGCCAGTCCCTCGACGCTGGATGAAGCGGCTGGACGCCGTGCTGATGCCGGCCCCCTATCGGGCGCTGGCGAGCCGGCTGATGCTGCCCGCCTGGCCGCGCACCCGCCTTGCCGACGACCGCATCGCGCGCCTTGCCGAGGAGACGCAGCTCCTTCCCGGCGACGCCGGCACCGACCGGCTGGGCTGCCTGCGGCTCGAGGGTCCCTTCGATGTCGATCCGCTGTCCGGCCTCCTCTTCGACGATGCCCGCCTTGTTGCCCCCCAGCCTGGCGAGGAGCTGCTGCCCTGGCCGCCGGCGCGCCCCGACGTCACCCGGCGGCTGCGGATGAAGCCGGTGCTGCGCGAACCGCTGACCGTGCTGCATCACGGCGGCGAAGGCTCCTTCGCCGCCTTCTGCTCGGACGTGCTGCCCCGCTTCTTCGCGCTCGACCATCTCGCCCTGCCGCAAGACCTCTTGGTGGTGGTGCCCGTGTCCATGGGCATGACCGACCATGTCCAGGACGCGATCACCGACGGCATCTTCCGCCCGCGCCCGGTGGAGCTGATGCGCACCGGCCGGGTGACCCGCGCCGACACGGTCTTCGTGGTCGAGCGCCCCCTTGCCCATGCCGGCATCCTCGCCCGCATCGCGGAAAAGCTTGCGGCCGTCTATCCCGACGACGGCGCATCGGTGGAGCCCGCCGATCTCTTCCTGTGCGAGGGCGGCAAGGCGCGGGCCGAGCGGCTGGCGGCCGGGCTGCCGGAACTGCGCGAGGCGGTGGCGAGCGGGCGTCTCGAGGTCGCCGATCCGCGCGACCTGCCCTTGCGCGTGCTGGTTGCCCGGTTGCGGCGAACGGTCCGGCTCATCGCCCCGTCCAGCGGCGAACTGTCGGCTGCCGTGCTGGCCGGCGGCGGCTTGACGCGGCTTGTCGAGATCGCCGACCCGTTCCGCCCGGCCGACCCGCGCCCGGCGATCATCGCCGCCGGGCTCGGCCTCTCGCTGGAGCGCCTCAGCGCCCGGTGATGCCGGAAAAGGCGTTCAGCCGCGCTCGAACAGCGCCAGATGCAGCCGGTCGGCGGCGCGGCGCAGCGGTCGCAGCGCCTGGGTGAGCCGGCGATAGGGCGTGCGCGCCGGCGGGCGGATCGGCTCTGCCTCGGCCAGCAGCGACGGCGCCCCCTCCCCGTGCCCGGCAACGAGCCGGTCGAGCACCGGAAACACCTGGTGCTCCTCCATCAGCCGGCGACGGTTCTCCCGCATCGCCTCCTGCACCTCGACCCGCGCCACCGGATCCGCCTCCAGCACCGCCAGCAGCGTCTTCAGTGCCGTGTCCGGGCGGGTGATGTCGAGCGCGGTGAAGCCGAGCGGATCGAAATAGCGGTCCAGCTCCGGCCCTCCCGCCACGATCGGATAGGCGCCGGCCAGCAGCGGATCGGCCATCTTCTCGGTCCAGCAATGCGGATCGAGATTGTTCTCCAGCACCAGATGGTAGCGATAGCCGTCGAGGCCTTCCGCCTTGTCGGCGACCTCGCGAAAACCCCGCCCGTAGATGTCGAGCCGGGCGCCCAGCGCCGCCTTGGCCCGCCGCAGGAAGCGCAACCGGCGCACCTGGTTGCGGTTGAGCGTCTTGGTCGAGCAGACCGCCGAAATCAGCCCGCGCTCCGGCGCGCAGGGCACCTCCCGCGCCGCAAGCTCGGCGAAGCCGAGGCGCGGCATTCCGCCGGCCGAGGCGCCGAGCCCGGCACCGTAGAACCAGGGCGAGGACGGCTGCATGTGGAAAGCCTCGCCGTCGAAGCCGGGCAGCGGCGAGGAGGTGACGGCGATGCCGAACTGCGAGATGAAGGCCGGATCGTAATGCTTGATCGACACCGGCTCGGGCAGGAAGACGATGCGGCGCGCGCGCGGCAGGCGGGTGGCGAGCCCGCGCGGCGGCTGGTCATAGACCACCAGCCAGTCCGCCCCCTCGCCGGTGCCGCTGCCGGGCACGAGGCGGATGCCGCCCCAGCGCCCGTCGCCGTCCCGGCTCTGACGCAACAGGAAGTCGAAGGTTTGGGCGGTGGCGAGCTGGATGACGGTCATGCCGGGAGGGCCATTCGCTGGATGTTCCGATGACGATGCCGGCGCGGCCACCGGCTGTCCCGCAGCGATAGCGCATCGCGGCCCCTCGGCATAGTCCGCAATGAGTGGCCCGCAAAGAGGCGACCGCCGCCGCCGGGGCCCGCAAGGGGATCCCCGCCGGGCGGCGGTGTCGGCGCGGGCCGCGTGGGAGACGGCCCGCTGCCGGGGTCAGCGCATATAGGGCGACACGCAGATCCGCCGCGGTCCGTTATACGGCTGGAACGTGTTGTCGTACGACCGGTAGGACCGGTAGCGCTGGCTGCACCAGGCGACGTGCTGCCTGGGCAGGACCAGCCCGCGCCGCGGCGGCGGTGCCACGGGATAGCGGGGGCCGTAATAGCGCGGCCCGTAATAGCGCGGCGGATAGACGGGACGCGGGCGGTAGTGATGCGGCCGCCCGCGATGCCAGACCTTCTCGATCTGGCCGTCCTGCCGGATCTCCGGCGTCGCAGCGATCACCGGCGCCAGCGCACTGGCGGCGGTGGCCGCGGTGGCGGCTTCGGCCGGCGCACCCGCCCCGAAACCGATCATGGAAGCAACGGCTATGGCGGCCGCTGCGCAAGTCTGTCTGAAACGCATGGTCCTGTCTCCTCTCGGCCTTGCGATCCCGGTTCGCCGCTGCCCACCGACAGACTGCCGGGTGGATGCGATCCGGGCGATTGCGCGGGGGCCTTGCCGGTCTCCGCGGCACAAGCTGGCGCCTTGGCGCCGCACACCATCGCGATCAGCGATCATGATGGACCAACAATAGCTCCGCGAGCGGGGCAGGACTGTGATGCAGATCATCCCGGCGCCGTTCTTGCGGAAAACCCGTTCGCAAAACCCCTTCATCCCGGTCGGAGTTCCGCGTCTCTTGCCATTTGTCGCTTCTTTCTTATATTAACGACAAATGACAGGAGGCAGCCATGCCCGCACTTCATCCCGTAACGCCCGCCAGTCCCGACCCGGCGGCAGGTCCCGATCCGGCATCGGCGTTTTCCGACGCCGAGATCCGCGCCATGCAGCGGGCCGTGGTCGCGCTTTTCGAACGCTGGGGCCTCACCGACGACCAGGCCAGCCGCCTGCTCGGCGACATCTCCGTGCGCACCTATCAGCGCTGGAAGGCCGGCGCGCCCGGCCGCGCCGGCATCGACCTTGCCGAGCGCATGTCCAACCTGCTCGGCATTCACAAGGCACTGCGGCTGCTGTTTCGCGATGCCCAGCGCGGCTATCGCTGGGTGACGCGCGCCAATGCCGATTTCGGCGGGCGTTCGGCGCTGGAGGTGATGCTGGACGGACGGATCACCGATCTGATGCGGGTGCGCCGCTATCTCGACGCCCGCCGAGGCCAGTGGTGAGGGGGCCAGTGGTGAGGGGGCCAGTGGTGAGGAGCCAGTGGTGAGCCTGTCTGCCGCCCTGCCGAAGGGCCTCGCCATGACGCGGCTCGTCTGGCCGCGCTACCACCGGCTGATCGGCTCCGCCTATCCGCCCATCGACCTGTTCGAGGACATTGCCGACCCGGCCGACTGGGATTTGCTCGCCGCCGCCGAGGCCAGGAGCAACCCGCGCGTCGCCGAGACCATCGGCGCGCTCGACCTGGTCGCTCCCGAACGGCGGGTGAGCGGCCCCGGCGCCTCCTATGTGATGGCGCCCTTCACCCATGTCTCGCCGGAGCGCAAGGGCCGCTTCCACGATGGCAGTTTCGGGGCCTTCTATGCCGCCAACGCCTTCGACACGGCGCTGTTCGAGGTGACCCACCACCAGGGGCTTTTCTATGCGGCGACGGACGAGGCGCCCGGCTGGATCGCCGACATGCGCGAACTGGTCGGCGAGATCGATGCGAGCCTCGTCGATCTGAGGACATCGGGACAGGATGCAGCCGGGGCGGACACCGCCGCCCTGCTCGATCCGGACGACTACGCCGCCTCGCAGGCCTTCGCGGCGCGGATCCGGGCGGCGGGCTGTGACGGCATCGTCTATCCGAGCGTGCGCCATGCGGGCGGCGAGTGTTTTGCCGCCTTCCACCCGGACGTGATGTCGGTGCCGCTGCAGGCAAGCCACCTCACCTGCCACTGGGACGGCAAGCGCATCGACATGGTCAAGATCCACGACCAGCGTCAGGCCGAGCGGGCGGGCCAGGTCTTTAGGATCGAGGCCTGAGCGGATCGAGACCTGCGCGGCTCGTCTTCCGCCTCACTCCTGGGGCCTCACTCCTGGGGCCTCACTCTTCCGGCACGTGCGGATCGGCGAGCGCGTCGCTCGGCCGGCTGACCGGCACGGAAGACTTCGACGTGCGCCGCGACAGGGCCGCTTCGCCATCCCGCTCCAGCAGGCGGCGAAAGGCGAGATGCATGCCGCCATCCGAATAGGACGGCGGGTTCAGCGCCAGCCCGTTGGAAATCAGCGACTGCATCGCCAGCCGGTCCGCCTCGGCCTTGCTGGCCACCGCCGGGTCGGCCTTGTCGACCGTCGGCGGACAGGCGGCAAGCGGGTCCTTCGGCTCGCCGCCGACGAACTCCTTGTCGAACACGTAGCGCCCGCCGCACATCGACACTTTCGGCGCCCGGCGGGTCACGTGGAAAATGTCGTAGCCGCGCTTCAGGTTGCTCCAGAACGCGAAATTGGGGTTGTCGCGATGCTTGGCCATGTTGGCCGGCGTCATCCGGAACGGGAAGACCTGCACCTGGAACGAGCGCTGCCCGCCCTTCAGCGCCTCGCGCACCACCGGGTAGATCTCCTCCACCCCCTCGTCGGTCAGCGCGTAGCAGCCGGACGACGAACAGGCGCCATGCACCATCAGCGCGCTGCCGGTATAGCCGAGCGCCCGCTCCAGCCGGTTGGGGAACCCGAGGTTGAAGGCAAGGTGATATTGCGAGCGCGGGTTCAGCAGGCCGACATGCACGTCGTAGAAGCCCTCCGGCGCCTGCCGGTCGCCCTGCTTGCGCTTGGGCCCGAGCGTTCCCGACCAGCGGCAGATCGGATAGGTCTTGAGCAGGGCATAGCGGCCGGTGCGGTCCGTCTTCCACACCTCCAGCTCGCTTTCCTGCTTGAAGATGCGCACCAGCACGGGCGCCGACGGCGACATCGATTTTTCCGACATGGCCGCCAGGAGCTTGGCCGGGATCGGCTTGGAGCCCCTGCCGTCATCCGCGTAGTCGCTGGACACGCAACCGCTCAACAGGGCCGCGAGCATCACCAGGATTGCCGCTTTCGCTGCGTTCAACATCTTTCGCTTGCCAGGATCTCTTGCGCGCGCCCCACCCGCCAACGGACGATCAGTCTCGCCCGTCACGGTTAACGACTGGTTGCCGGAACTGCAATTCGCGATTACGTGAACTTGACCCGGCACGCGTGCGACGGCCATATCTCCAGAAACTGGAGCTGTGCGATGTACTCGATTGGTGATCTTTCGCGAAAGACCGGCGTCAAGGTGCCGACGATCCGCTACTACGAACAGATGGGTCTTCTGGCGGCCGCCGGCCGGACGGAGGGCAACCAGCGCCGCTACGACGCGGCCCATCGCGACCGCCTCGCCTTCATCAAGCATGCCCGCGACCTCGGCTTCACGCTGGAGGCGATCCGCGAACTGCTCGACCTCAGCGGACATCCCGAACTGCCCTGCACCCATGCCGACGAGATCGCCGCGCGCCAGCTCGACATCGTCCGCGACAAAATCGCGCGGCTGCAGCGGCTGGAGGGCGAACTGGCGCGGATGGTCGGCACCTGCCACGGCGACAACGTCAGGGATTGCTACGTGATCCGCTCGCTCGCCAATCACGAGATGTGCAGCACCGACCACTGATCCGGCCCGCCCGCCCGCCTCGGCGACACGCGCAGGCCGGCCTAACCCCCTTGATCCTCTAGTCGCTAGAGGTCCTATGGTCCTGCTCCTGACCAACAGGAGTTGACCGCATGAGCGTGACCGACCGCCTCGCCCGCTTCCGCGTGGACGGCATGGACTGCGCCAGTTGTGCCGAGAAGATCGACCGCGCCCTCCGGCGTCTGCCCGGGATTGCCGATGTCCGCGTGTCGGTCGTCGCCGGCACCCTGACCGTGACCCATGGCGAGGAGGCGGACCTTGCCGGCCTCGCCCGCAAGGTCGACAGCCTCGGCTATCGCGCCGTGCCGCTGGACGCCCGCTCGCCGGCCGAACCGGGCGCTCCGGCATCCGCGCCGTGCTGCGGCCACGACCATGATCACCACCACCACGCCCCTGACCGCGCCGCCGGCGAGCCGCGCGGCTCTCACCACCACGCGCCGCTCGACGGCCCCTGGTGGCGCAGCGCCAAGGCGCGGCTGACGATCCTGTGCGGCCTGGCGCTGGCGGTGGCTTTCGCCGCCGCGCACCTCGTGCCCACAACCGCGTTCTGGGCCTTCACCCTCGCCATGGCGGTCGGCCTCGTGCCGATCGCCCGGCGGGCGCTGGCCGGCGCGATGAACGGCAGTCCCTTCTCCATCGAGACCTTGATGACCGTCGCCGCCGCCGGCGCCGTCGTCATCGACGCGGCCGAGGAAGCGGCGGTGGTCGTCGTCCTGTTCCTGATCGGCGAATTGCTCGAGGGCATCGCCGCCGGCCGCGCACGCGCCTCGATCCGCGCCCTTGCCGAGCTGATGCCGAAGACCGCCCTGCTGGAGCGCGACGGCGAACCCGAGACGGTAGCAGCCGACAGTCTTGCCGTCGGCGCGGTGGTGCTGGTGCGCCCCGGCGACCGCATCCCGGCGGACGGCACCGTGCTGTCCGGCGAAAGCGCCGTCGACGAGGCGCCGGTGACCGGCGAATCCGTGCCGAAACGCAAGGAGCCGGGCGACACGGTCTTTGCCGGCACCGTCAATCAGGACGGCCTGCTGCGCCTGGAGGTCACCGCCATGGCCGCCGACAACACCATCTCCCGCGTCATTGCCCTGGTCGAGGAAGCGCAGGAGTCCAAGGCCCCGACCGAGCGTTTCATCGACCGCTTCTCGCGCTATTACACGCCCGCCGTCATGGTCGTCGCCGCGCTGATCGCCGTGCTGCCGCCGCTCGTCGGCGGGGCTGAGTGGGCTACCTGGATCTATCGCGGCCTTGCCGTGCTGCTGATCGGCTGCCCCTGCGCCCTCGTCATCTCGACCCCGGCGGCCATCGCCGCCGCCCTGTCGGCCGGCGCCCGCCGCGGCCTGTTGATGAAGGGCGGCGCGGTGCTGGAGGGGCTGGGGCGGATCGACCGCGCCGCCTTCGACAAGACCGGCACGCTGACGGAAGGAAAGCCCAAGGTCACCGACATCCTCGGCCTTACCATGGACGAACGCCAGGTGCTGCGCCTTGCCGCCGCACTGGAGGCCGGCTCCAGCCATCCGCTGGCGCTGGCGATCCTGGCGCGGGCGCAAGCCGACGGCATCAAGGTCGTCGCCGCGTCCCAGGCCACCGCGCTGGGAGGACGCGGTGTCGCCGGCATGCTGGAGGGGCGGCGGCTGTTCCTCGCCTCCGCGCGCGCCGCCGCCGAGACCGCGCCGCTGGACGCCGCGCTGGCACAGCGGATCGCCGCCCTCAACGATGCGGGCAAGACCGTCTCCCTGCTGCTGGTCGACGGCACTATCGCCGGCCTCATCGCCCTGCGCGACGAGCCGCGCGAGGACGCCGTCCAGGGGCTCGCGGCCCTGCGCGCCCTCGGCGTTGAGGCGGTCATGCTGACCGGCGACAATGCCCGCACCGCCAGTGCCATCGCCGGGACGCTGGGGATCGAGGCCCATGCCGACCTGCTGCCGCAGGACAAGCAGCGGCTCGTCGGGGACATGCGGGCGAAGGGTTACCGCGTCGCCAAGATCGGCGACGGCATCAACGACGCCCCGGCGCTTGCCGCCGCCGATATCGGCATCGCCATGGGCGGGGGCACCGATGTCGCGCTGGAGACCGCCGACGCCGCCATCCTGCATGGCCGCGTCACCGACGTTGCCGACATGGTGGCGCTGTCGCGCGCCACCATGCGCAACATCTGGCAGAACATCGGCCTCGCGCTCGGGCTCAAGGCGGTGTTCCTGGTCACAACGGTGCTCGGCATCACCGGCCTGTGGCCGGCGATCCTCGCCGACACCGGCGCGACCGTGCTGGTCACCGCCAATGCCATGCGCCTGCTCGCCTGGCGGGGCGCCTATCGGCTGCCGAAGTGATCCGGATAGAGCCCGCGCCAGAAGTCGCAATTGGCATCCGCCCACGGGTCGAAGACATGCACATTGCCCGGCTCGAAGCGCATCGCCGTCTCGCCCTCGGCGAAGCGCTTCCAGTCCGGGACCTGCGCCGCTGCCGGATCGCCGTTACGGATGAAACCGACCCAGCTTGCCATCACCTGCTCGCCCAGGGCCGCGGAGGCCGGCGAGGGCTCCGGCGCCGACATCGCCGCCGTGCTGGAAAAGCCGGGGAAGAAGATGTTGAGCTCGGACGAATGCGCCGCCCCCAGTTCGAAGCCCGGATCCGACAGCATGGCGACCCCGAGCACCCTTACCCCGCGATCGGCATATTCCCACTGATAGACCGGAACGTGCCGCGACATCAGCCGCGCCGATTCCACATAGAGGCAACGGTTGATGCCGACATCGGGACGGAAGTCGGTCATCGCGGTGGCCAGCGCCACCGGCACGGACGAGAACCGGTCGAACGGGTATTGGCCGACCACCTCGGCGGCCTCCTCGCCGTAGAGCGCCTCGATCGTCTTGTCATAGGTGTCGGCGGTGTAGGTCGCGCCGGCCAGCACGTCGTATCCGACATAGAGCCGCAACTCGTCCCGGGTTCCGCCGTTCAGCACCGGCACCTGCACGAAGCGCCCGCTGTCCAGCGCCTCCAGTCCCTGACGCGGCAGGGTCTTGGTGCCGTAGGGCGGGGCGAAGGCCATCAGGTCGCCGGTCCCGGCCCTGTCGCCGGCCGCGATCACCACCTGCGGGTCCTTGCCGCGCAGGCACTCCAGCGCGGTGGCCGGGTCGGCGCAGCCGGCTTCCTGCGCAACGCGCTCGCCGAAGCTGTTGCGCTCCTCCACGTTGTGCAGCTTGAAGACGCAGGCGCCGCTCTGCACGATCGCCTTGTGGAACAGGCCGGACGTTTCCTCCGGCGCGATCAGATGCATGCAGACCGAGGCGGCACCCGCCGATTCGCCCGCCAGCGTGATGTTCTCCGGGTCGCCGCCGAACGCGGCGATGTTGTCCCGCACCCACCGCATCGCCAGGCGCTGGTCCTCCAGCGCGAAGCCGCCGTTGATCGCGGCATCGAAGGCGGGATGCGGCATGAAGCCGAACACGCCGAGCCGGTAGTTCATGCTGACGACGACCGCATCGGCCGCCAGCGCCAGGCGGTCGAGCCGGTAGAGCGCTCCCGAGCCGCCGACAAAGGCCCCGCCATGGATCCACACGACGACCGGCCGCTTGGTCGTGCCCGGCTGTTCGCCGGAATAAGGCATGGAGATGTTGAGCGCCAGGCAGTCCTCGTTGTCGCTGCGCGCCGTCATGCCGTAGCGCTCGGCCTGGGCGCAGTCGCCCTTGAAATGCATGGCCGGCAACACCCCGTCCCAGGCGGCCGCCGGTTGCGGCATTGCCCATCGCCCCTCGCCTCCCACCGAGGCGCCATAGGGAATGCCGCGAAACTCCAGTGCGCCGTTGCGGACGAAACCCGCCACCTTGCCGCCGCTGGTCTCGACGATGGCCGCCTCGCCCCACGGCGATCCGCTCTCCTGCTGCGGCTGCGCGAAGCCAAGACCGGGAAGCAGGAGAACGCCCAGCAAGGCGGGCAGGCCGGATAGACAAAAACGCATCACGAACTCCGTCGGGAAATGAATGGGTCGATTGCCGGACGTGCGGCCCGGCGATTTTGAGATCTGCAGGCCGGGCGGAAAAGTGCGTGCTTTCCCGGAGGCAACTGGCGGACGGGGGCGGACGGGGCGACCGGGTGCGTTTGCCAGGCTCTTTCTGCAGCGCTCTTTCTGCAGCGCTCTTGCTTAGGGGGTCTTGTTGCAGGGCGCTTGCTGGGGGCGCAAGCCGCCGCCCGCGCACCGCAGGCGGCGGCCTGTCGTACCGGGTGTCAGGCGGCCGACGAGAGCAGGTTGGCCCCGCCGGCGATCAGCAGGATCAGCCCGAACAGCAGCATCACGGTGATGCCCAGCGCCACGATCGAGGCGACTGCGGGCTTGGCGACGAGGACGGCGAACAGTCCCTCCTCGCGCGGCTTGGTGAAGATGATGGAAGCGATTGCGGCCGTGAACATGGCCAGTCCGGCAAGAAACTGCATGGTGATGTCTCCGCTGCGGCGCGCGCTCGCCTTGTGCGGCACGGCCCCGAAATCTCTCGAAATTCCGTCGATGGCTGCAATTGGCAGCCGTGAGAGGGTTTCAGCGGGAGACGGGAGGCGCTCGGGGGTGGTGTGCCCCGGCCGGGCGGTTTGGCAGCGCGGGACGGACGGCAGCGGTCCGGCGCGGCTCCCATCCCTGCGGTGCGGCCGCCGCCGGCGGGCGGGCGACGATGGCCGCATCCAGATCGCCGCCGAGCGGCGTCGGCATCGCCAGCACCTGCCGGCGCTGGTCGGGCGCCCCGTCCGGCAGGACGGCGGAGAGGGACAGAAACGCGGATCCGGTCTCGTCGACGACGATCGGCGCCACCGGCTGCGACGGCGCGGCACGGGCCCCGTGCGGCAGGACCGCCGCCCATGCGAACAGCACCGCCAGGATCGCGATCAGCCATCGCGCCGGGCGGAGCGGGCATGCGGCGTCCGGTCCGTGTGTCGTCATCGCACAACGCTACACCATCGCCCCGCGAAACACGACGGGAATAGCAGGTTCTCGGGCGCGCTCCGTCCGTTACCTGGGAATTCCGCCGGGACAAGGTTCAGGGGCCATGGACCAGGAAACGACCTTCTTCCCCTCCAGCCGGACCGTGGACCCGTGCAACAGATACTGGCCATGCGGCGGATCGGAGGCGGTGATCTCGGCGGTGAAGTCGGTGAACCCGTCGCAGATGCTGCCGATCGAACTCAAGTCGAGCTTGGTGACAAGTTCGCCGCGAAGCCCGAGAGCTGCCAGCATGTCGCGGGCCTGGCCGATCCGCAACCCGACGAGATTGGGGATCTCGATCCCCCTGTCGTTGGACACTTGCAGAAACACCACGTTCTGCGTCGCATCAAGGAACGTGCCTTCCTCCGGGATCACCGCGGCGACGATCCCGTCGGGAATACCCAGCACCAGGGTGGATGTGCGCTCCACCGCAAATCCGCGCGCCTCCAGCTCGGCTGCCACCGTCTCCGCGCTGCGCCCGGCAAGCCCGGCGGGAACCATCACCCCCTGCGACACCCGCACATAGACCATGGCGCCCTCCCCCATGTCCGCCCCCGGAGACGGCACCTGCAGGAACACCCGCCCTTTCGGTTCAGCCGCTTCGACCTGCTGAACCAGCAGCGAGAAGTCGGCTTGCGCGAAGTCCTCGCCGATCTCCGACAGCGTCTTGCCCAGAAGGTCGGGCGCGGGGCCGGCGAACACCGGCATCGCCGTGCCGAGAACGAGACAAAACAGCAGGCGCCCGATCATCGTCAGTTCTCCAGGATACTGAGGGCAAGCTCGGGCTCTGCCCCGAACTCGTAGTCGAGGCGACGGTCGATGAGACCGTCCTTCCTCGCCCGCAGCGCGTAGGTCACCGGCGGGTAGACGATGCGGCCCTCGACCAGATGCGTGGGAGCGGGCAGGCGCAGGTGAACCTTCTCGTCGTCGATCTCGATGAGCAGCGAGGGCAGGCCGGCGCCGTCGAGAGCGAAAGCGTGCTTCCGGCCGAACAGAGCGTGCAGCGGCTCGAAGCGGGTCGGCACGTCCTCTCGCGCATGGACAAGGGCCTGCGTATAGCGCGCCTCGAAGCTCGGTCCGACAATGCCCTGTTCGAGGTCCCAACTGTCGCGCTTCAGATGCAGCAGGATCGTCGCGGTGTTGTCGGCGAGGTACGAGTTGTTGGCGAGCAGCAGCAGGTGGTCGCGACCCGCCCGCCCCGCGGCGATGTCCTCCGCGGCGCCGAGGGCGGTCACCTGGCCGTAGAGGCGGTATTGCGAGGCCAGAGCCAGCGTCGACGCATCGATCATTCGCGCCACGATCTCCTGTCCCGCGTTGTAGGCCGGCATCCGGCTCAGCGCGGTCAGGGTCGCGGCGAACGCGCCTGGATCCTTGTCGTAGATATTGCCGAGTTGCGCGACCACCGCCATCCAGTCGACCACGTCCAGCATGACGTCGACCGACAGCACCGACCGGGAATGACGCCTGGCCAGTGCCGCCGGGTTCTCGCCCGGAAAACAGATGAGCCCGCGCACCACCGCGAAATCCGCGACGGTGCTCGAGCAGCCCGAAGGCAGGCCGCCCTCGGCGATACGCGCGCGAACGCGCTGCAGGTCGGCGACGCTGTAGAGGTCCGAGGCGAGCAGAAAGAACAACGCCTCGTCCGACAGGCCGTTGCGCGCGGCCCAATCCTCGGCGATGCGCGTGGCGGGATTGGCGATCGTGTTGCGGAAGAGCGTTTCCAGATGGCCCCACTTGTTGGCTTCATCCCGAAGGGCCGCCGTCAGATTGCCATGCCCGGCGATGCTGGCCGGATTGAGCGAGATCGACAGATCGAGAAAATTGGCGAAGCCCGACATCGAGTTGAGGCTGTCGAGCGCCACCGTCACCGTGTTCATGCAATCCCGTGCCTGCGGTGCCCGCGCGTCCGCCACGTGGCGAAGGGCGGTAAAATCGGGGAAGGAAAGCGTTCGCGCGTCCACATGACCGTTCTGCAACGCATAGGCATAGACCGAGAAGCAGGACTGCCACGGCGCCCAGATGAGTTGCTTCAGATTGTCGGAAATCTCGACCATCTGGATTTCCATGCGCTCGAGCCGGCCGTCGAGTTGCACATAGACCGTTTCGAGCTGCTGGGAGAGGCCGACCACCGCATCGAAGATCGCTTTTTGGTTCTGCTGGATTGCCTGAAGCTGACGGTTGACCGCTTCGAACTGCTCACGCAGATACGCCATCATGATCTTGAAGCGTTCGGCATCCGGATCCGACTTCTTGCGAAAGAGGCCGGTGATCGATGCAACCGCCCCCAGATAGTCGCCCGCCATGATGCCGATATAGGCGTTGACGGCCGCCCCCGCGACCTCCAGCGCCTTCTGGCCGTCCTTGCCGATGGGGATGTTGAGATTGGCGGCGATGGTCGAGACGTCGTTGATGCCCTTCAGGATGGAGCCGGCGAGCTCGACATTCTCTCGGATCCGCGCGTCCGTCTCGTAGCGCTCGATCATCGCCGCCTTGACCGCGTCCCGATCGCAGTCCGGCCTGTCCTGCGGACAGACGATGCGGCGGTCGAGCATGCCGCTACGCAGCGCCGCCGCTTTCTCCGCGGAGCCGAGCCCGGAGAACATGAAATCCACGATCAGATCCTGGTTCGCGCCGAGCGTGTCGATCTTCCGGTCCAGCACCGCAACCTGTTCGCGCAGCGTCGTCACGTCGACCTGGATCGCCGCGATGAGCTCCTGCTGTTCGGCCAGCCGGCCATCGATCCGCTGCAGGCTGTCCGTTGCCTGCACCACGAAGTTGGTGAACCGCTTGTCGAGGTCGGCGACGGTGCCGGCCGTCTCCACCAGCAACTCGAATTCGCTCGCCTCCACATTCGCCGCGAAGGCTTCGAGCGCCTCCGTCGCCACATCGAGCAGCCTGTCGTCGCCGGAGGCCTTTGCCCGCGCCTTGATGTCCTTGAGGAACGCGTCCTTCTCGCGCAGGACGCGGACGATGCGGTCCGGCTCGGCCAGCAGCTCCTCCACCGAGGCGGCGCCGGTCTCGGCCATGAGGTCCTTCGACAGCGCCGCCAGCAACAGCCCGGTGTTTTCCTTGCCGCGGGTCTCGATCCACAGATCGGTCATCTCCAGGCTCGCCGCCGAGCCGACACCGAGCAGCACGATCGGCAGGGCGCCGCCGGTATAGATCGTTCCCACGGCAAAGCCCGCAGCGGCGACGGCCTTGACCATCTGGGTGCCGGTCGAGGCGCCGCTGTAAAGGTTCCTGGCAAGTTGATAGCGCGCGAGCGCCGTCTCGACCGCCTCGCTGCGCGCTTCGGGAGCAAGGCCGGACGGCGGGATCTGCAGCGTCTCGTGGGCGAGGAACGCCTTGGCGACCGACGCACCGAGCCGGGTGGAGATCTTGACCGCCTCCACCGCCGTCACAGAGTTCGCCGATGCGCCATTCATCGGCGCGACAGTCAGGGAAACGGCAAGAACCAGATGCAGGGCGCGCTTCATGCGGAAACTCTCCAGGTCGAGAGAACCGGAACCGGGCTGCCCTTTGGGCAGACGGCAACAATTACTGAACAATACCGGGAGGATACACCGAGAGAGCCCCCGTGTAGACCTGGCAATATTACCAGTATCACTTAAATCAGGAAAAAGGGAAAAGACGGTGGAGGCGAGCGGAGCTCCCGCGAGCCGGAACAAGGCCGCGACCGCGGCCCGGGCTTTCGCCCGCCCCCGCGGAGCAATCGAGCGAAGCGAGGTCTGCGTGAGCGAAGAAGTGGTGGGCCCGGCAGGACTCGAACCTGCAACCAATCCGTTATGAGCGGACGGCTCTAACCATTGAGCTACAGGCCCATACCGCCGGCTGACAAGGGACGAAAGGTCCGCCTGCGCGCGGCGCGATCCTTCCTATAGCACCTCTTCGGGGGCTTGCAAGGCGGGGCGTGCCGGGCGACAAGCAGGAAGCTGCGCAACCCGGTGTGGGGACCGCATGCGAGCAGCAGGACCCTCGCAACGGGGAGCCTCGCAACAGGGAGCCTAGCCACAGGGAGCCTCATGCCGCAATTTCCGCTCCTGGTCGCCTCGACCCTGATTTCGGTCTTCCTGTTCGGCTGGCTGCTGGTTCTCGGCCGCTCGCTGCTCATCCCCTTCGTCATCGCCCTCCTGGTCTGGTATCTGATCGTCGCGCTGGCCGAGGCGATCCGCGCCATTCCGCTCGGCCCGCTGCGCCTGCCCGGCTTCATCGCCCTGCCCGCCGCGCTGGCGGTGATCTTCACCGTCTCAGGGATGGCCGTCGACATCGTCGCCGCCAACCTGCGGGAACTCGCCCGCGACGCGCCCGTCTACCAGGCCCGGCTCGACCAAGTGCTGCAGACCGCCTCCACCTGGGGCGGGCTCGCCGATCCGGTGCAACTGCGCGACCTCGTTCCCGACAATGCCCTCAACCGGGCGATCAGCGCCGGCGCCAACGCCATCACCCAGATCGCCGGCTCCGCTTCGCTGGTCTTCATCTACGTGCTGTTCCTGCTGCTCGAGCGCTCGACCTTCGACCGCAAGATGGCGCGGCTGTTCTCCTCGCGCGAGCGGGCGGAGATCGCCTTCCTGATGCGCGAGCGGATCACCGGGGCGCTGCGCCACTATCTCGGCATCAAGACCGCCGTCAGCGTGCTGACCGGCAGTCTGACGGCCGGCCTGCTGACGCTGCTCGATCTTCCCTACGCGGCGCTGTTCGGCTTCATCGCCTTCGCGCTCAACTTCATCCCGACCATCGGCTCGCTGATCTCCGTGATCTTCCCCAGCCTGCTGGCCTTGGTGCATTTCGACACGCTGACCCCCTTCCTGGTGATCAGCCTCGGCCTCGGCACCATCCAGTTCCTGATCGGCAACCTGCTGGAGCCGCGTTTGATGGGCAACAGCCTCAACCTGTCGGGCCTGGTGATCATGCTGTCCCTGTCGTTCTGGGGGGCGGTGTGGGGCGTCACCGGCATGCTGGTCTGCGTGCCGCTGACGGTGATGGTGCTGATCATCTGCGCCCAGTTCCCGGCCTCCCGGCCGGTCGCCGTGCTGCTCTCCGCCGACGGCGAAGTCGGCGAGCCGATGGTGGCGCGCCCGCTCGAGCCACCGGCGCCCCCCACGCTCCCCGAAGCGATGCCGCCCGAAGCGGCACCGCCCACGCTCCCCCGGTAACTTGCGGCTTTCGCCTCCCCCCGCGCGCCTCCCCGCGCGCTTCCTCTGTCGTGTACTCTGTCGCGCCGGTGCCTGTGCCGGCGCCGCCCGCGCAAGGCGCTACAACTCGACGTTATAAGCCACCGCATCGCCATCCTTGACGCGAAACGTTTGGTCAGCTTATGAAACGACATAACCCTGACGCCATTCGGTAGACTAATTCGGGAATGTCGGCTCCATCATTCACAGAACAATCACACGCTTGCGGGCGCCGATCGACTTAAAGTCTTTCGCGCTCTCCTTAAATATCCAGGAGGAAACGTTATGAATATCTTCAGGGCAGCGGCAGTCGCCGTCATGACGATTGGCGTGAGCGCGCTTCCGGCTCTCGCAGAGATCGATACGGTGACCCTGCGTCTTGCGCATGTGGTTAACGAACAGGACGGCTTCCACGCCGCCGCGACGAAGTTCAAGGAGCTGGTTGCCGAGCGGTCCGACGGCAAGATCACCGTCGAGATCTTCCCCAATGCCACGCTGGGCGACGAGCGCACCCTGCTCGAGGGCATGCAGATCGGCACCGTCGACATGGGCGTGATCACCAACGGCCCGGTGTCCAACTTCCTCGAAGAGATGGCCGTGTTCGAGCTGCCCTTCCTCTTCCCCTCGCCCGAGGCCGCCTACAAGGTGCTTGACGGCGAGATCGGCCAGGAGCTCCTCGACCGCCTGTCGGAGGTCAATCTCAAGGGCCTCGCCTATGCCGAGCGCGGCTTCCGCAACCTCACCAACTCCAAGCGCCCGGTGAACAGCCCGGCCGATCTCAGCGGCCTGCGCGTGCGCGTGATGGAGAACCCGGTCTATATCGACAGCTTCCGCCAGCTCGGCGCCGACGCCATCCCGATGGCCTGGACCGAGGCTCTGACGGCCATGCAGCAGGGCACGATCGACGGCCAGGAAAACCCGGTCGGCGTGGTCTACTCGTTCAAGCTGAACGAGACCCAGACCAACATGACCATGACCCGCCACACCTATGCCCCGGCGCTCTTCGTCATGGGCATGCCGAAATGGAGCGAGCTGTCCGGCGAGACGCAGGAGATCGTCCGTCAGGCTGCCCAGGAAGCGGCCGAATACGAGCGCGCGCTCAATGCCCGCCTTGAAGGCGAGCAGCTTCAGGCGCTCAAGGATGCCGGCATGACCGTGATCGAGAACGCCGACCTGTCCGCCTTCTCCGCCGCCGTTCAGCCGGTCTACGAGAAGTACGGCGAGAAGTTCGGCGACTACCTGCCGCGCATCCAGGAGGCGCTGAAATAGGATGCTGGCGCGGTTGGCGTGGATTGACCGCCTTCTGGGCGAGGTGCTCAAGCCCGTTGTGTTCGTGGGGATGGCCGCGCTGATCGCGGTCATCACGCTCCAGATCGTCTCGCGGGTGTTCTTCACATCCGTGAGCTGGACAGAGGAAGTCGCCCGCTTCCTGCTGATCTGGATCACCTTCCTCGGCGCCACGCTGGCCTACCAGCAGGGGCGGCATATCGCGGTGACGCTCATGCGCGACAATCTGCCACCCGCGTTCAAACGGATCGTGACGGGGGCAGCGCTCCTCGTCACGATCGCCTTTCTGGTCGCACTGGCCTGGGTCGGCTGGCGCTATACGATGCTGCAGAGCTTCCAGAAGTCGCCTTCGCTGCGCCTGCCGATGAACTACGTCTATGTCGTCATGCCGATCACCGCCGCGTTGATCGCCCTCCTGTCGTCGATCGACCTGATCCGGCTCCTGGCCGGACGAGGCGTGCGAGAGCCGCATTCTGAGATCGAGGCGGAGATCGAACCCCAGGTGCCAGCGAAGGATCACCTGGCATGAGCCTCGTTCTCTTCGGGCTGTTCGTCCTGTTCCTGCTCATGGGTCTGCCGGTCGCCATCGTGATCGGCGCGGCCACCATGACGGCCCTTCACATGGCCAACACCTCGCTGATGGCAGTGCCGCAGCAGATGTTCTCCGGCATCAACTCCTTCGCCCTCGTCGCCGTGCCGATGTTCATCCTGGCCGGCGATGTCATGGCGCAGGGCGAGATTTCCAAGCGTCTCGTGGCGTTTGCCGACAGCCTTTTCGGCTTCATCAAGGGCGGGCTGTCCATCGTCTCCGTCTTTGCCGGCATGTTCTTCGCCGCGATTTCCGGCTCGGGCGCGGCGACCACCGCCGCCGTCGGCGCGAGCCTCGTTCCCGAGCTGAAGCGCAAGGGCTACGATCCGGCCTCGGCCGCCTCGCTGATCGCCGCCTCCGGCACCATCGGCGTTGTCATCCCGCCCTCCGTGCCGATGATCATCTACGCGGTGATCGCGCAGGAATCGGTCGCCAAGCTCTTCCTCAACGGCTTCATTCCCGGCGTCGCCATGGGCGTGGGGCTGATCATCGTCGCGCTCATCCAGGGCCACCGCCGCGCCTATCCCCGCGGCACGGCGCTGAACCTGCGGACCATCTGGCGCAGCTTCGTCGCCGCGAGCTGGGGCCTGATGGCGCCGCTGATCATCCTCGGCGGCATCTTCTCCGGCATCTTCACCCCGTCGGAGGCCGCCGTCATCGCGGTGAACTATGCGATCCTGATTTCCTTCGTCATCCATCGCGACATGACGCTCAAGCGGCTCTACGACATCGTGATCCGCGCCGGCGTCACCACTGCGGTGATCATGTTCGTGATCGCCGCCTCGTCGGTTCTCAGTTGGACCCTGTCGAGCTGGCAGGTGCCGGGCCAGATTGCCAGCGCCGCCCTGTCGCTGTCCTCCAACCCTTACGTCCTGCTGCTGCTGGTCATGGCGGTGATCCTGGTCGCGGGCGTCTTCCTGGAGACCGCCTCGGCGCTGATCATCCTGACCCCGATGCTGCTGCCGCTCGCGGCCCAGCTCGGCCTCGACACGGTGCATTTCGGCATCATCATCGTGGTCGGCCTTGCCATCGGCATGGTGACGCCGCCGGTCGCCATCAACCTCTTCGTCGCCTCGAGCATAGCCGGGCTGCCGATCGAGCGGATCGCCAGGGCAGTGCTGCCGTATCTGGCGACCCTGCTCCTGGTCTACCTGCTGATCGCCTTCGTGCCTTTCGTCTTTTGAGCGGGTGCGGGCCGTGCCCGCACCCGTCGGCGCAAGCCCGGCGCACCGCCTTTCGGCTTTGCCGGCGCGCCGCATTCGCAATGACCCGAAAGGGCCCGAAAGCCACCGGAGAAGCGCCTTCCGTCCGCCGCAATTGCTCGCCAAGGTCGCGCCGTTCCGCTTTCGCGCCCGAGGGCTGCGGCGGACCTGTACCGCTTTTCAAGGAGAGATTTCATGACCCCGCTCCCGACCGCTGCCCGCCTTGCTTTCGTCGGCGCGCTCGCCCTTGCCGCCGCCACCCTGCCCGTGCGGGCCGCGGAGACCCCGCGCATCGCCACCATCGACATGGTCGGCACCGGCGTGGTCAGCGCCGCGCCCGACATGGCGGTGATCACCAGCGGCGTCGTCAGCGATGCCGACACCGCCGCTGAGGCGCTGGCCGCCAACACCAAGGCGATGACAACCGTCATCGCCCGCATCAAGGAGGCCGGCATCGAGGATCGCGACATCCAGACCTCCGGCTTCTCGGTCCAGCCGCGCTACCGGCAGATCAAGAGCGCGAGCTATGAGGACTATCGCAGCGAGGTCGTCGGCTACCGCGTCAGCAACAATGTCGGCGTGCGCGTGCGCGACCTTGCCAAGCTCGGCGGGCTGATCGACGTGATGGTGCGCGACGGCGCCAACCAGATCGGCGGCGTCAGTTTCATCGTCAGCGAGGAAGGCAAGCTGAAGGACAGCGCCCGCAAGGAGGCGATGGCCGATGCGATCCGCAAGGCCGAGATCTATGCCGAGGCGGCCGGCGTCAGGCTCGGCCGGGTGCTCTCGGTCAACGAGCAGGACTTCGGCGGCCCGCGCCCGATGATGATGATGGCGCGCAGCGAAGCCAAGATGGACGCCGCCCCGGCGCCGATGGAGGCCGGCGAGAGCTCGCTCGAGGTGCGCGTCAACGTCACCTGGGAACTGGTCCAGCCGTAACGGCCGCCCTTTCCCTGCCCCAACACCGTCCGGCGCGGGTCACTCCGCGCCGGTCCTGGTTTCGCCGCCCACTTTTCGCTAGTCACTTTTCGCCGCTCACCCTGCACCGGACAGCAGGCCGTCGCGCATCCACACCTGCATCCGCTTGCGGCTGGAGGCCGTCTCGCCGACATCCGGCCAGTCGAAGCCGACCGTCAGCCCCTCGACCGGCAGATAGCCGCGCTTGCGCCAGAACGGGTCGAGCGGGCGGTAGTCCTTCGGCCGCGCCGGATGGTCCATGGGGCGGATCACCGCGCAGAATGCCGCGCGGTCGAAGCCGAGGGCGCGCGCATGCGCCTCGCGCGCATCGAAGAAGCCGTGGCCCAGCCCCTGCCCGCGCCACTGCGCGTCCAGCACGGATTCGGCGAAATAGAAGATCGTCGCGGGATCGAAGCCTGCATCCTCGAAGGGATCGCGGAACTCCGCCACCTCGCCGGCCAGCGGCTGGCCGGTCGCCGCCCCGACAAGTTGTTTGCCGGCTAAGGCCGCGACCACGACGGCGCCCTCGCTTTCGGCGTAGCGGCGCAGATAGCTGCGCTCGTAGCCCAGCGAGCCCTCATAGAGATACGGCCAGTCCCGGAACACCTTGACCCGCAGCTCCGCCAGCGGTTCGAGCACGCCCTCGATTTGCTTAGCCGTCAAAGTAAAAAGCTCTGCCGTCATGCGCTCTCGCCGGTTTCGGGGGACTTGCGGAAAAACGTCCATTGCATCGCAGCACGAAGCACCCTATAGCATGCCCGTTCGGGACTGAACCCGGGTTTCATCTGCTGGTTGGGGAGACCGCCATGTCTGACGACGGCCTCTTCCAATTGGGGATGGACTTGGAGGCACGTCACATTGAGGGCGCCGACGCATCGTTTGCGGACGCAACTGCCTTCGACGTGCCGAGAAGCACCACCCATACGGAAGACAACAGAATTACCGCGCCTGCGGCCAACACGCAGGACGACCGGCTCGATCACTTCATCGAGCGCGAGGGCGTCCGCTGTGCCGGCTCGCATCTGATCATCGACCTCTACGACGCCTCGCGTCTCGACGATCTTCCCTTTATCGAGGAGACGTTGAAGACCTGCGTCGAGGAGGCCGGGGCAACGCTGCTGCACATCCACCTGCACCCGTTCGAGCCGACCGGCGTCAGCGGCGTCGCGGTGCTGGCGGAGAGCCATATCTCGGTCCACACCTGGCCCGAGGCCGGCTATGCCGCCTTCGACGTGTTCATGTGCGGCGACGCCCGGCCGGAAAAATGCGTCGAGGTGCTGGAGCGCGCCTTCCGTCCGGGGCGTTCGGAAGTGAGCGAGCTGCTGCGCGGAAAGAAGGTCGCATGAGCGACGGGCTGGTCTTCCGCGAGACGCTTTATCCGGGCGTCCAGGTGCAGTATTCCTGCGACGACATCCTCTACCAGGATCGTTCCGAGCATCAGGATCTCGTGCTGTTCACCAATCCGGTGTTCGGCAAGGTCCTGATGCTCGACGGCGTCACGCAGGTCACCACCGCCGACGAGTTCATCTATCACGAGATGATGGCGCATGTGCCGATCCTCGCCCATGGCGCGGCGCGCGAGGTGCTGATCGTTGGCGGCGGCGACTGCGGCATGGCCGAGGAAGCCTTGAAGCACAGGAGCGTCGAGCGGCTGACCCAGGTCGAGATCGACGATGCCGTCGTCGAATTCTCCAAGGAGCATTTCGCCGATTTCAACGCCGCCGTCTTCCAGGACGACCGCTTCGATCTGGTCATCGCCGACGGGGCGCGCTTCGTCGCCGAGACCGACCGCCGCTTCGACGTGGTGATGGTGGATTCCACCGACCCGATGGGCCCCGGCGCCGTGCTGTTCACGCCCGAGTTCTATCGCGGCGTCCATCACTGCCTGAAGCCGGGCGGCGTGCTGGTCACCCAGAACGGCGTCCCCTTCCTGCAGAAGGGCGAGCTGGTCGCCTCCATCGGCCACTTCTCGAAGATCTATCGCGACGCCTATGCCTATGTCGCGGCGATCCCGACCTATTTCGGCGGCCACATGGCGCTCGGTTGGGCCAGCGACGATCCGGCCCTGCGCCGGCAGCCGCTCGACGTGCTGGAACAGCGGTTCGAGGCCGCCAGGCTCGACACCCGCTACTACACGCCGGAAGTCCATGCAGCCGCCTTCGCGCTGCCGCGCTTCATCCGCGATGCGGTCGAGGAAGGCAGGACCGGCGCCTGACGCCTGTGCCTGCTTGCCCGAAAACAACAAGGCCGCCGCCCCCCTCCCCGGGACGGCGGCTTTTTTGCGGCGCCTGTCGCTGGGGGCAGCGCGCAGCCTCAGTCCCGCGCCTCCAGCCAGTCGCGCAAACCGGCCCGGTCGCCGGACAAGACCCCCTCGGCCACCCGGCGGCCGACGGCGGCGCCGAACTTGTAGCCATGGCCCGAGCAGGCCGAAACGATGGTCAGCCGGTCTTCCCCGGCAACGAGGAAATGCTCGTCCGCGGTGAAGGTGTAGGCGCAGGTGACGACCTCGCTCACCCGGTACTCGGTGATGCGCGAAAACGGCGGGGCGAAATGATCGCGCAGCCGCTCGCCTTCGCCCGGCTCCGCACCGCGCCGCTCGTCGGCGCCCGAGCGCACCTTGTGGATGCCCGCGCCCACCTTCAGCCCCGTGCCGCGCACCGGCGGCAGCACATAGCCGTCGACCGTGCCGCCGACATCGAGGATCACCGGCGCGGCCTCCCACGCGGCGACCAGATCCGCCGGCGGCGCGAGATAGGCGACCGCCGTGCGATAGGAGGTCAGCCGGTCGGCAAGCTGCGGGAAAAGCTGCAGCACCCAGGCCCCGGCCGTCACCACCACATGGTCGCCGGCAAGCTCCTCGCCGCCGGCAAGCCGCACCTTTCCTGCCGCCGCGTCCACCGCCGCCACCTGCGTCTGCGCGCGGATCGTCACACCAGCACCCTGCAGGAAGGCCAGCAGATCGCGGCCGATATGCCGGCACAGCAGCACGCCGCCTTCCGGGCTGAAGGCGGCCGAATGCACGCCGCCGGGATCGAGGAACGGGTGACGGCGCACCGCCTCGTCCCGTGTCAGGTCCTCCACCGGATAGCCGCCGGCAATGAGGCTGTCGCGATAGTCGACCGCCGCGTCGCGCCCGGTCTGCGACACCAGCAGGAAGCCGGTATCGGCCAGGTGCTTGTCGCCGAGGTCGGCCCACATCTCGTCCCAGGCCGCATAGGCCTCGTCGATCCGCCGCTGATAGCCGCCCTGCGCCCCATAGGCGCGGCGGATGATGCGGTGATGGTCGCCCGAGGCCGACAGCGGATTGGGGATCGGCCCCTGCTCGACCAGCACCACCTCGACGCCGCGCTTGGCGAGCGACCAGGCGGTGGAGAGCCCGGCAATGCCGGCGCCGACGACGATGACCTTCATGGCAACGGCCTCCTTGCCGGCGTGAACGGGGATCAGGCGCCGACCTGGGCGATCCACTCCTGCAGATTGTAATAGGTGGTGATCCGGGCGATCCGCCCCTCGCGGATGTCGAAGAACGTGCCGGCCGGCAGGCGATAGGTCTGGCCCGCCGCCTCCGGCAGGCCCTCGTCGGTGACGAGGTAAGTGCCCGAGACGATGAACTCCGCCGCCGCGCGGCGGCCGTCCTCGCTGGCGAAGAGCACGATCTGCGACAGCTCTTCCTTGTAGCAGCGCGTCATGTGGTCGTTGAACGCGGCGAACAGCGCCTTGCCCTGCCGCCGTTCGCCCTGGTTCACGTCATGGGCGATGTCGTCGGTGACGAGCTCCAGCATCGCCGCCGTGTCGCCGGCATTGAAGGCGGCGTAATAGTCCTGGAGCAGCTTGAGGGTCGCAGCTTGCGGCATGTCTGGTTCCGGTGTTTTCGGGGGAGACGGGAAGAACGGGTGGCCCGCATTCTGGCCTCCCCGTCCCGGCCTTGGCAAGCCGCGCCCGCCCCCCTTGTCCACACTGTCCACCCCGTGCTCACGCACCCGGAACGGCATCCTCCGCATATTGCGCCAGGAACGCCGCGCTCGGCGGGATCGGCTTGATCATGTCGATCAGCACGCCATTGGGATCGCGCGTGATGAAATGCCGCTGGCCGAACTCCTCGTCGCGAATGTCGAGCAGGATCGGCAGGCCCGCCGCCGTCGCCCGCGCATATTCGGCATCGACATCCTCCACCTCGAAGTTGAGCAGCAGGCCGGCGGCCGTCTGCCCGCGCGCTGCCGCCGGGATCGTCTCATGGCTGCCGTCGAGCACGGCAAGGTTCACCGACGGATCGCTTTCCGACTGCAGATGCACATACCAGTCGGCGCTGAAGGCGCGGCGAAAGCCGAAATGCGTCTCGTAGAACCGCGCGGTCGCCTCCACCTCGTCCGTCATCAGCACCGGGTAATAGCTCGTCACCTTCATGGCCTGTCCTTCCGTTTCTCGCCCGCCGCCCCTGCGGCCCGGCCGTCTCGCCCCTCGTTCGGTCCCGGCAGCAAACCCTTGCCTGCCGGCACCGCCGCATGTCACATACATGCAGCCTGTATCCATATACATACAGACAGTTTGTATGTAAAGGGACGAGCCGATGGACCATACGATGACCGAAAAGCCCGACCGGCGGCGCGGCAAGGGCCGCGGCAATTCCGAGCGCTCCGCCGAAATGCGCGGCGAGCTGATCGCCGCCGGCCGGCGCCTGTTCGCGGAAAAGGGCTTCGCCGACACCTCGACGCCGGAGATCGTCACTGCTGCCGGCGTGACGCGCGGCGCGCTCTATCACCATTTCGCCGACAAGACCGCGCTCTTCGCCGCCGTCTTCGAGGCGGAAAGCCGGGCGGTCGCGCGGGAGATTGAGGACGGCTCGTCCGAGGCGCCGTCCGCGCGCGCGGCGCTGCTTGCCGGCGCGCGGGCTTACTTTGCGGCGATGCGCGCGCCCGGCCGCTGCCGCATCCTGCTGGTCGACGGGCCGGCGGCCCTCGGCCCCCGTGAGGCCATGCGCCTCGACGCCCTGCATGCCGGCCGCACCCTGCGCGAGGGGCTGGCGGAGGCGCTTGGGCAGGGCAGCTTGCGCCCCCTGCCGCTCGATGCGCTGACGGGCGTGCTCTCCGCCGCCTTCGACCGCGCCGCGCTGGACATCGCCTCGGGCGCCAATGAGGCCGGCTTCCTCGCCGTCTTCGCGGCACTCATCGACGGCTTGCTCGCCCCGGAGCAGTAACACCCGCTCCCGCGCGGGTCAGGCGAGCCCCAGTTCCTCGAGCGCCGCCTCCAGCCGCACATGGCCGAGGAACCCGCCGGTGGACGCCGCCTCCTCGCCCGCTTCCATGCCGGCGGCAAAGCGCACCGCCGGATCGTCCGCCAGACGATCGAACAGCCCCTGCAGGCGCGGGAAGGCGCTGCGGTCCGGCACGCCGTGATACTCGGCCCAGCGCGCGATCCCGTGGAAATAGGCATCGGCCAGCGTCCGGTTCCCGCCCAGCAGATACGGTCCCTCGCCCAGCATCCGCTCCAGTTGCGCATGGGCGGCCTGAAGCTTTTCCCGCGCATAGGCGGCGAGCGCTGCCTTCGCCTCGCCCTCGACGCCGTGCTCATAGGCATGCCAGAGCGGGCTGAACCCGTCGAACAGCGCCGTGTTGAGAAAGGCCAGCATCTGGTTCAGCCGGTCGAAGCCCGCCGTCCCCTGGCGAAAGCCGAGGCCCTTTTCCGCACCCTGCGGCGCCAGGTGATTGAGGATCGCCATGCTCTCCGCCACCAGCCGTCCGTCGGTCGTGGCAAGGCTCGGCGTCTCGGCGACCGGGTTGATCCGCCGATAGGCCTCGCTGCGGATCTCCTCGCCGGCCATGTCGATGCGGCACAGCCGATACGGGACCTCCAGCCATTCCAGCGCGACGATGGAGCCGAAGGAGCAGCCCGCCGGCACGCCGTAAAACAGGATCGGGGTCATGATGTCGTGTCCCTTTGCTTGCGGGGCGAGGGGTCTCGCCCGGATGCCGGGACTATGCAATCATGGACGCTGCTGCTGTAGCCGCCAATCCGCCCGCTTCAAGTCCACAGATATGGACGACTGGCATGTATAATCTCAATGACCTGCGCTTCTTCGTCCGGGCGGTGGAGGGCGGCGGCTTTGCCGCTGCGAGCCGCCTGTCCGGCGCGCCGAAATCCACCGTCGCCAAGCGCGTTGCCGAGCTGGAGCGCCAGCTCGGCGTCCGGCTGGTGCATCGCAGCTCCCGCAGCTTCCGCCTCACCGAGGTCGGCCGCGACGTCTATGAGCATGCCCGCGCGGCGGTGATCGAGGCGGAGGCGGCCGAGGCCGTCGTGCGCCGCCGTCTTGCCGAGCCGAGCGGCACGGTCCGCCTCACCGCCTCCGTGCCCGTCTCCCGTTTCCATCTGGCGCCGAAGCTCGCGACGATCCTGCAGCGCCACCCGAAACTCTCGCTGAAGCTGCATGTTAGCGACCGGTTCGTCGACCTTGCCCATGAGGATTTCGACATCGCCCTGCGCAGCCACCGTGGGCCGCTGCCCGATTCCGGGCTGATGCAGCGGCGCCTGTCGGAGGAAGCGGTGATCCTCGCCGCCGCGCCCGCCTATCTCCGGCGCGCCGGCACGCCGCAGACCCCGGCCGACCTCGCCGGTCACGAGCTGATCGACATCGGCAACGCTGCGCCCTGGCAGATGGAAGGGCCGGACGGCGCCCGCGCCGAAGTCCGGCCCGGCACCCGCCTGTCGCTGGACGAGGCCGGCATGCTGCTTGCCGCCGCCTGCGCCGGCCTCGGCATTGCCTGCCTGCCGCAGCATGTCGCGGCCGGTGCGCTGAAGGACGGGGAGCTGCACCCCCTCCTGCCCGGCTGGCGCGCCGGCACCATCACGACGACCATTCTCACCCCGCATCGGCGCGGCGTGCTGCCGGCCGTGCGCGCGGTCATCGAGGCCCTTGTCGAGACGTGAGCCCGGGATGGCAAACGGGCGCGGCACTGCTGCCGCACCCACAGGATCATGGTCCTGCGCGAGAACCCTCAGGCCGCGCCGCGCATCCGGTCGATGCTGATCGGGCCGGGGCCCGCCGCCGAAAGATACAGGAAGGCGAAGCAGTAGAGCGCCGCCAGCTCGCCGCCGTTGAGGATCGGGTAGAAGTTCTGCGGCGCATGCACCATGAAATAGGCGACCGCCATCGTGCCGGAGGCGAGGAACGCGGCCGGCCGGGTGAACAGGCCGAGGACGATCAGCGCGCCGCACACCAGCTCGATCAGGCCGGCCGCGCCGCCCATAGTCATCGGCGAGGCGCCGGACATCTGCGTCGGCGGCAGGCTGAGATATTTGGTGGTGCCGTGCTGCAGGAACAGCAGGCCCGCCGCGATGCGGAAGACGCTGAGCAGCGGTGCGGAATAGCCCTTGAGGAAATTCATTCCAGCCTCCTTCGCGCCGCGCTCCCGATTGTGGGCGCCCGCCCTTTGAACCCGATACGGACGAGATCCCGGCGCGGCAGATGCCAGCCTATGCCGGAATACGGCGAAAGGGGGAGCCCCGTGCGGCGAGAGGACGGGGATAACCGGGACGCCCCCTGAGAGTGACGCCCGACCTCGCATCCTCTCGGAGGTCGCCCCGGACGAGCATCGCGAGAACCGGGGGCTATTGGTTGCCAGAGCGCTGGCGACGACACGCTGGCCGAGCCACGCGCGCCCCTCTCCCCCCCCCCCGCGAAAGAGATGAGGGGGAGATGTCGGCGCAGCCGACAGAGGGGGGTGTGCGGCGCCGGCGATGGAGCGCGAACCTCTCCTTGGCGTCCTCCCGCTCCGCCCCCTCCTCGCGTCCTCCCGGACGGCGCGCGAGCGCCGAGCCGGGACCGGCGAGCCAAGAGCCTCTCGGCCGCGCTCCCGAACGACGCCACACCCGCCGTGCCTCCCCGGTTCCGGGTCTCGCGATGCTCGCCCGGAATGACGCGGGGAGAGATCAAGTGCGACAAACATCCGCTGAGGGGGCCATTGGTTCCCGGTTCGCGCTCACGCGCGACCGGGATGACCTCCGTGGGGGAGGCACGGCCACGCCCCACCCTCGGAGGTCACCCCGGCCGCAGGCGAAGCCGGAGAGCCGGGGGCTATTCGTTCCCAGAGCGGCAGAGGCGGCACTCCGCACCCGTGTTGCGTCCTCCCGCTCCGCCCCCTCCTCGCGTCCTCCCGGGCAAGGCGAAGCCGCGACCCGGGACCGGCGAGCCAAGAGCCTCTCGGCCGCGCGCCCGAACGACGCCACACCCGCCGTGCCTCCCCGGTTCCGGGTCTCGCGATGCTCGCCCGGAATGACGCGGGGAGAGATCAAGTGCGACAAGCATCCGCTGAGGGGGCCATTGGTTCCCGGTTCGCGCTCACGCGCGACCGGGATGACCTCCGTGGGGGAGGCACGGCCACGCCCCACCCTCGGAGGTCACCCCGGCCGCAGGCGAAGCCGGAGAGCCGGGGGCTATTCGTTCCCAGAGCGGCAGAGGCGGCACTCCGCACCCGTGTTGCGTCCTCCCGCTCCGCCCCCTCCTCGCGTCCTCCCGGGCACGGCGGAGCGCCGAGCCGGGACCGGCGAGCCAAGAGCCTCTCGGCCGCGCGCCCGAACGACGCCACACCCGCCGTGCCTCCCCGGTTCCGGGTCTCGCGATGCTCGCCCGGAATGACGCGGGGAGAGGCAGGGGCCAGCCTGAACCGGAACACGGCGAAAGCGGGAGCCCCGTGAGGCGCGCGGGGGCACAACCGGCGGTCAGGGGGCCAATCACGAGGACCAGAACCACTCCGCCAGATCCCGCATCGATCTCGCCAGTTTCTGCACGGCCGGCGAGTCGGCGATCTTCGCCATTTTGCCGATCACATCCAGCGTCTTGTCGGCCAGTGCCGCCTCCTGGGCGAGAGCGCGCTTCTTCGCATCCCTGACACGGTTGCGGCGATCCTGCTCCCGCTGGGTGTATTCGGGATCGCCATCCGTCGGCACGTCCGGCGTGCGCAGGTCGAGAGTATCGCGAACGACGCGGGCCCGGTTCTCCACGGCATCGCGATAGCCCTCCGTGACGCTGTCATCCGCGAGAGCTTCCCTGACCGCGTCCCGGATCTCGTCCCGCAGCTTCCGGCTCTCGTCCGGGCTGAACTTCTCCTCGTCGATCTCGACCGCGCGAAGCAGGCGCTCGCGCTCCTGATCGAGCGGATAGTGGGTGAGCAACAGCGCATGATGCCGTCGCAGAGTGGCGATGGAGGTCTTGAGCCCGGCTCCCGAACACCAGTATTCGGCTTCCGGATCGTCCACCTCCGCCTCGACGAAGGCCATCTGGTCGCGCAGCACACCGAGGCTGCAATTCGCCCCCCGCGCCTCCAGTTCCGCTACATAACTGCGAAGCGCCGTCGCCAGACCGCGAGGCGCGTTTCTCCCCTCGAGTACATCCAGGATTGTGCCGATGAGGCCTCGCAGCCGCTCCGGCAGCTCGAACAGATCCTCATCGACAAAGGGCTGGTCGAATACCTTGTTGGGCAATGCATCGAGCTTTTGGCCGCTCGGATCGAGGCCGACATCCGGACTTGCGGCAGCCTTCATGGCCGCTCTCTGTGCCACACGGTCGCGAGGCGTAGGCCCGCCGCGAACGGCCCTCAGCACCGCTGCGCGTTCCTCTTCGGGAGAAAGACCCAGCAGAGAGGTCCAGACCAGCCGGCGGGCGAGTGGAGGCGGATCGCAGGGCCGCACCATGAACGGCACGATCTTGCCCTTCTTGCCCGAAGGATCGGCCGTATACGCCGCTTCCCATTCCGACTGGCAGTGGCTTGAGGAAAAATAGTCGGGCGAATAGGCCGCGATCATCCGCCCCATGCCCGCAAGGCCTCTGTTCATTTCGCCGACGAAGCTCTTGCCGGCCGTCATGTCGTTGAACTGCGAGAAGACCGCGTAGCCCTCGTCCTCCAACACGTCGGAGATGCGCCTGGCAACGGCGAGGTCATGCTGACTGTAGGACAGGAAGAAATCCCAGTCGGGAGCGTTGTCGTTCGTCCACTTGGGGTGGACGTAGAGGCCCTCACTTGTCCTGATAATTCTGCTGCCTCTTTCCAGTGTTTCCAGCCGCCACTGAACAACCGAAATAGTGTGGCTAGGGTGAGAGGCGGTCACCTCGGCGTGGATTTCCTCAAGCGTGGCCGGACGCCGGACCTCCTCAAGGAACCGCAAGATCTCGACCTCCGTCAAAGACGAATTTTCCGCCAATGTATAGGACGGCTCATACCCTCCGATCTCAGCGATTTCACTCAGGATATCTTCAGCGGATCGCGCGTTCGAAACCGTCCAGAACTCGTTCGGTCGGGTGGCGATGGCGATATCCGCCTTCTGGCCAAAAAGGCTGCGCGGCTTTGCATTGGGAGAGTTTTTCAGGATCGCTCGGTACCAGTCGACGACCAGCCCCCAGGGCCCGTTCTTCACCTCGTCTCGCGCTGCAAAACTGTCAAATGGCTGAAGGACCCAAGGTGGAGGATCCGGCTGGTGGGATCGATCACTCCCGGCATCCCAAAGCCAAAGTGGTTGGTCAATTAAACTTCCTTGCTCATCTGAAGCCGATAGCCAAAAACAATCAGACGACAGCGCCTCCCAAGCTAGGGCGTGGGCCGATTCTGCAGCAACTCCATCTCCAGAATATGCATAAGCTGCATCCCTACAAGCTTCCGCACTATAGCTAGCCGCAGCGAGAGCCGATTGGCCGTCATGGAAAAACGTACCAGCAGACTTTTCGATCGCAGCAATTGACCTGGTGACCGAAGTGACTGCCGTAGACTGTCTAATGGTCTCAGATTGTCTTTCGCCTCTGTCGGAAATAAGAGAGTTAGCCTCGCCTCTATAAACAAGAGACAGCCTTCTGCTTATTAGAATGCGTCTATATTTCGAGGAGTTGAATAAATTAAATGCCACAAAATATGAATCTAGGAGGAATATTTTTATTCTGTGATCAAACTGCTCTGTCCGCAAGATTTTATACACGTCAAACACCAGCGGAAACACCCGCAGCGCCGCGCGCACGGCAATGACCTGCGCCCACTCTACCGGCTTGTCTTTCAGCCACGCTTCCAGTGCTTCCGGACTGTCGATCTTCGGCCGTTCGTGCTCTTCCGCCAAGCCTGCCCCCGCAGTGCCGCGCCGCAGCGCGTTCCCCAACGCCAGTCTGGCGGGAGCCTCGAGAAACAACAACCTCTTTCAACGGGCCTTTCAGGGCTTTCAGGGCTTGGCGCGCCGCCGGACTGTCCAGCGCCCGCCGATGATGCAAGCCCTCGCCTCAATTCCTCGGGAAGCCGCGGGCCGACCAGTCCGAACGCGGCACCGGCGCGCCGACGCGGAAGGTGAAGCGTTCGACGCGGGTCACCTGCGTGTTCAATTCGCAGCGGAAGGCGAGGTCGTACCACTGGCCGCCGGCGCGGAAGGCCGCCCGGCGCGGCTCCAGCACCGTGCCGCTCTCCAGCCGGAACGAGGGCAGAAGGTCGGCGTGATAGGGGGGCGTCGCGACCCTTAGCTGCGCCCGCAATTCGGTCATGCACAACAGGTCGACACGGGCCGAGTGCGGCATGCCGTTCATCGCCGTGCGCATGCGCGGATCGTCGGAAATCTCGCGCGAGAACAGGCGTGTTGCCGTCGTACCGCCGGCCAGATCCCCGGAAAGCCCGCTTCCGGCGCCCCTGCCGGGGCGGGCGAAGTCCAGCCCGCCGGAGCCCGGCGTCGTCGCGGCAATCGCCCGCGCCACCGCCTCGGCCCGCGCGCGGGGATCGGCGGGCGCCTCGGCAAGGCGGGCGATCTCCTCCGGCTTTGCCCGTGGCAGGCCGATGCCCTCGCCGATCACGTCGCCGATCTCGTCACCCGCTGCCGCCAGCGCCGCGGGCACCTCGACATCCGTCGCTGTCTCGGTGCGGCCCGGATCGGTCAGCGCCGCCACCTCCGTCTCTGTCTCCGTCTCTGTCTCCGGCTCCGGCTGCTCAGCCGGCGCGTCGGCCGGCTCGTCAGCCGTCTCCATCTCCGGCGCGGCGGCCTCCTCTTGCGGCGCGCCCTCGCCAGCCTGCTCGCCAGCCTGCTCACCAGTCTCAGTGCCAGCCTCAGTGTTAGTCCCGGCGGGCGCCTCGTCCGCCTGCGCTTCCCCGCCTGCGTCGGGCGTGGGCTCGCTGGGAGGGTCGGTGCTCTCGCGCGCGGCGATCTCGCCGTCCCGCTCAGTGCCGCCGCTGTCCTCCTCGGCGAATTCGGTGACGGGGATGAGCACGCGCGGCGCCGCGGCCGTCTCCGACTGGGGGAGCGGCGGCTCCTGCGGCTCGGGCGGCGTCTCCGCGGCCGGTTGCTCCTCTTGCTCCGCGTCCTCGGCAGCCGGCTCTTCCGCCGGCTCCTCTTCCGGGGCGGGCGGGGGCGGCGGCTCGGCCTGCGCCCCCTCCTCCTCCGCCGGCTGGTTCTCGTCCCGCGCGGGCGGCGGCGGGGCGACCAGCACCACCTCGATCGGCTCGTCGGTGACGGGAGGCAGCACGCGCGCCGCCTCCGGGCCGAGCAACACCAATGCGGCAATCGCCCCGTGCAGCAGCAGCGACAGGGCAAGGCCGGCGCCGATCCGCCCGCGCCCGGCCGGCCCCTCGCCCGGTTGCCTCGCGGCCTCGCCGGGGGCGGCCTCGGCCGCGACATCCGGCATAGCGGCGGGCGCGGCAGGAGGTACGACAGGGGACACAACAGGGGACACGACGGGGGGCGCGGGCACGGCGTCGCCCGCCCGCTCGCCCGGCGGCGAGGGGAAAAACCCCGGCTCCTCAGTGTCGCTCGGCTGTCTCAGGGTCGGGCCCCGTCTCTCCGGTTGGTGGGTCGGGCCGCGTGTGTCGCCCGCCCGCTGCTACGCCTACCCCAGCTTCGGGGAAAAAGGGAGGCGGCAAACGCGCGCCGCCCCGCTCTCGCGCGAGCGTGATCGATGGTACGCCCCTCCCTGCGTCCTCCGGCGCGGCAGTCCCTCCCCGCGTCCTCCCGGACGGCGCGCGAGCGCCGAGCCGGGACCGGCGAGCCGAGGGCCTATGGGGGCGCTCCCGGCCGTCCCCACACCCGCCGTGCCTCCCCGCTTCCGGATCTCGCGATGCCCGTCCGGGGAGACGCGGGGAAAGGTCGAGTGCGACAAACCTCCGCTGAGAAGGCCAATGGTTCCCGGTTCGCGCTCACGCGCGACCGGGATGACCTCCGAGAGGGAGGCGAGGCCTCACATCCTCTCGGCCGTCACCCCGGCCGCAGGCGAAGCCGGAGAGCCGGGGGCTATTCGTTGCCAGAGCGGCAGCGAGGACGCCCCAAACGACAGGGCCCGGCGTTGCCGCCGGGCCCCAAAGCCATCCCCAGAACCATCCCCAGAACCATCCCCAGAACCACCCCCGAAGGGTCCTTCCGCGCCGGAAAACGCCGCGCGCCTAGCTGTCGAGGAACGAGCGCAGCTTGCGCGAGCGCGAGGGGTGCTTGAGCTTCCTCAGCGCCTTCGCCTCGATCTGGCGGATACGTTCGCGCGTCACCGAGAACTGCTGGCCGACTTCCTCCAGCGTGTGGTCGGTGTTCATGCCGATGCCGAAGCGCATGCGCAACACGCGCTCCTCGCGCGGGGTGAGCGAGGCCAGCACCCGCGTCGTCGTCTCACGCAGGTTCGACTGGATCGCCGCGTCGATCGGCAGCACCGCGTTCTTGTCCTCGATGAAGTCGCCGAGGTGGCTGTCCTCCTCGTCGCCGATCGGCGTCTCGAGCGAGATCGGCTCCTTGGCGATCTTCAGCACCTTGCGGACCTTTTCCAGCGGCATCTGCAGCTTTTCGGCCAGCTCTTCCGGGGTCGGCTCGCGGCCGATCTCGTGCAGCATCTGGCGCGAGGTGCGCACGATCTTGTTGATCGTCTCGATCATATGCACCGGGATGCGGATCGTGCGGGCCTGGTCGGCGATCGAGCGGGTGATCGCCTGCCGGATCCACCAGGTCGCATAGGTGGAGAACTTGTAGCCGCGCCGGTACTCGAACTTGTCGACCGCCTTCATCAGACCGATATTGCCCTCCTGGATCAGGTCCAGGAACTGCAGGCCGCGATTGGTGTATTTCTTGGCGATGGAGATGACGAGGCGCAGGTTCGCCTCCACCATCTCCTTCTTGGCGATGCGCGCCTCGCGCTCGCCCTTCTGCACCATCGAGACGATGCGGCGGAACTCGGCCGTCTCCAGGCCGGTCTCAGAGGCAAGGCTCTGGATCTCCTGGCGCAGCTCGCGGATCGTTTCCTTCTCCTGGGCGACGAAGTTCTTCCAGCCCTTGGAGGCAAGATTGGCGACCTTGCGGATCCAGTTCGGGTCCAGCTCGTTGCCCTGGTACTGCTTCAGGAAGTCGCCGCGGTCGACGCCGTGGCTGTCGGCGAGGCGCAGCAGCCGCCCCTCATAGCCCATCAGCCGCTTGTTGATGTCGTAGAGCTGGGCGACCAGCGCGTCGATGCGCTGCTGGTTCAGCGACAGGCTCTTCACATCGACGACGATGTCTTCCTTCAGCTTCTTGTAGCGGCGCTCCTGGGAGGGCGACAGGGTCTTGTTGGCGAGCTTGTTCTCGACGAGCTGGTCCTGCAGCCGGCGCAGCTTCTTGTAGTCGTCGGCGATGCGGTCGAAGGTCTCCAGCACCTTCGGCTTCAGCTCGGCCTCCATCGCGGAGAGCGAGATGTTCGCCTCGAACTCGTCGTCCTCCTCGCCGTCGCCCTCGCCCTCGGTCTCGCCGGAGGCTTCGGCCTCGCCTGCCGGGCGGCCGCCCTCGCGGGCGGTGTCCTCGCGGGCCGCGCCGGCGGTGCCGGCGCTGCCGCCCTCAGTGGCGCCCTCCTCCTCGCTCTCCTCGGCATCGTCGCCGCGGAAGTCGGGGCCGGCATAGGTCGCCTCGAGATCGATGATGTCGCGCAGCAGGACCTTGCCCTCGTTGAGCTCGTCCCGCCAGATGATGATGGCCTGGAAGGTCAGCGGGCTCTCGCAGAGCCCGGCGATCATCGCCTCGCGGCCGGCCTCGATGCGCTTGGCGATGGCGATCTCGCCCTCGCGCGACAACAGCTCGACCGAGCCCATCTCGCGCAGATACATGCGCACGGGGTCGTCGGTGCGGTCGGTCGGCTCCTTCGCCGTGGTCTTGGCGACCGTGGTCGGGCTCGCCTCGACGATCTCGCCGCCCTGGTCGTCCGCCTGGGCCTCCTCGGCCTCTTCTTCCTCGATGACGTTGATGCCCATGTCGGACAGCATCGCCATCGTGTCCTCGATCTGCTCCGAGGTGACCTCCTCGGAGGGGAGCACCTCGTTGAGCTCCTCATAGGTCACATAGCCGCGCTTCTTGGCGAGCTTGATCATCCGCTTGACCGCGGCATCGGAGAGATCGAGAAGCGGACCGTCGGAGGTCTCGGTCGCGGGTTCCTGGGTCTCTTCCGCCTGCGTCGATTTGGCTGCCATTGCTGTCTCCGGCCCCGCCGGCCCTGCGGCCTGGCGCTGTCGTTCGTGGTCTGTCGTTCGTCTCGCTCAGTGCCCGCCTTGCGGGCCCGGTTCCGCTTTCCGCGCCTATCGCGCCCGGAAAGCCGGAGGACCGGCTGAGTCATTCATGTCGCGGCGGAATACCGGATCCCGTGCCGGCCACGGCCTTTCGGCCATGCGGATCCCCTGCCCGCGACGCGCCGCCACGCCGGGGGGGACAGAAAGCCAGTCTTAGTCGCTGTCCGTTAAGTGCCACTTAACCCTGCAAACCGGTTCGACAAGACCAGACACCGGCCTGGCCGAAAAGCGCCTGACGCTCCGGCCATCCGGTTCCACGCGGGATCTCGGCAGGCAAAATGATTTCATGCCGCCATGTCGGCTCCCTGTCACGGCTTGCGACCCCTTGTCCTGGGACCGGGTCTGCGTGGCTGGCCTGGCGCGGCTCTGGATGCTGCCTGAAGTGCTTATGTAGCGCAAAGGTCCGGATTCGCAAGAGTGATTCGTTGGCCGTCAACCAAAGAGCGTCTGCGATCCACAGGCTCGCATCAGCCGCCGGCGGCCGCCCCTTGCGCTATCGCCGCGCGTGCGCGCGCCGCCGCCCCCGCCGGCGTGGCGGCGACCGGGCGGGCCGAGCGGAACACCTTGCCCCGTTCGGCAATCTCCTGCTCGATGCGGGCGCATTCCTCGCGCCGGCGGGCAAGGTCCTGCGACTGGGCACGGATGCGCTCCCAGTCCGCCTCGTCGAGCCCGTCGCCGAGCGCCGCCAGTTCCGCATCGAGATCCTGCTCCAGCGCGCGCAGCTCCAGCACGTCGAGAGTGTGGCAGAACAGGTCCTCGATGAACTCCGCCGGCGGCTCGTGCCGCAGGATCGGCAGCCGCTGCAACAGATCGTGGAAACGGGCGACCATCCGCCGCCCCCCGCCCGAGCCACTGCCCGAGCCACTGCCCGAGCCACTGCCTGAGCCGCTGCCCGCCTCCTCCGGCCCGTCCAGCGCCTCGGACAGGATCTGGAAGAAGCGCGTGTCCAGCGTCTCGAAGAAACCGCTCACCGGCACGTCCTGCAGCTCGGTGGCGATGCGGCACAATTCGTCGCGAAAGCGCGCATGCAGCATGTCGCCGAACTGCGCCTGCGCCAGCCGCTCCACATGCCGCTCCAGCAGTTCGGGATATTTCAGGCACAGCCCGCACAGCATCCGCTCATGGCCGAACATCGAGCTTTCCGGCAGATCCGAGCCGCGCGCCTGGCCGGACGGCACCTGCTGGAACGCGTTTCCCTGTCCGAAAGCCTGTCCGAAATTCTGGCCGCTTCCCTGGCCGCCGCCCTGGCCGAAGTTCTGGCCGCGCACGGCCCGCGCCTGCCGGTAGAACAGGTTGGACAGCCGCAGCCGGATGTCGAGCTGGTAGCCGCGCCGCACCCGCTCGTCGGCGATGGTGCGCACCAGGTCGTCGAGGCTCTTTTCCAGCGCCGCGCGCCGCTCCGGCGTATCGATGCGCGCCGCGTCCACCTCGCGCGACCACAACACGTCGATCAGCGGCTGCGAACCCGCCAGCGCCTTGGTGAAGGCGGCCAGCCCGCCTTGCGCGATCAGGTCGTCCGGGTCCTTGCCGTCGGGCAGGAAGACGAAGCTGAAGGAATGGCCGCTGCGCAGCCCCGGCAGGATGCGGTCGACCGCCCGGTGCGCGGCGGCGATGCCGGCCGCATCGCCGTCGAAGCAGATCACCGGTTCGGGCGCCAGCCGCCACAGCCGGCCGACCTGCTCCTCGGTAAAGGCGGTGCCGAGCGCGGCCACCACATTGCCCATGCCGGCCTGGGCGATGGCGATGGCGTCCATATAGCCTTCCACCACCACCGCCTGGCCGCTGCGATGGGCCGGCTCGCGGGCGCGGTGGAAGTTGAAGACCATCATGCCCTTGTGGAACAGCGGCGTCTCCGGCGAGTTGAGATATTTCGGCTGGCCGTCGGGGTCGAGCGTGCGCCCGCCAAAGGCGATCACCCGGCCGCGCTCGTCCTGGATCGGGATCATCAGCCGGTTGCGGAAGCGGTCATAGGTCGGCCGCCCGTCGTCCGGGCGGATCACCAGCCCGGCCTCCACCATCGAGGCCTCGTCGACGCCCTTGCCGATCAGATGCCGCTTCAGGGCGTCGCGCCCGTTCGGGGCGAAGCCGATGCGGAACTCGCGCACTGTCTCCGGGCGCAGCCGGCGGCGGGCGACATAATCGCGCGCCTGCTCGCCGCCGCTCATCGCCAGCGCGTCCTGGAAGAAGCGCGCCGCCATCTCGCAGATTTCCGCAAGGCTGGCGCGCTCGGCCGCCCGCGCCGCCGCCTGCGGATCGGGCGCCGGCAGCGCCACGCCCGCCTGCTCGGCCAGCCGCTCCACCGCCTCGGGAAAGGCCAGCCCCTCCGTCTCGGTCAGGAAGCGGAAATGATCGCCCGAGGCGCCGCAGCCGAAGCACTTGTAGCGGCCGCGCCGGTCGTCGACATGGAAGCTCGGGGTCTTTTCCTGGTGGAACGGGCAGCAGGCCCAGAAGTCGCCGCGCGCCGGCTGCGACTTGCGCCGGTCCCAGCTCACCCGCCGCGCCACCACCTCCGACAACGGCACTCGGGCACGAATCTCGTCGAGGAGACCGGGGGAAAATCGCATGGGCTACGGGCTTTCGACAGCGGCATCGCCGGCGCGCGGCCCCTTTCGGGGCGGCTGCGCCAGCCTTCAGGATCAAGGTAGGACAGACCGGCGGAAAATTCCACCGGCGCGGAGGCGCGCCTATTCGCTGCGCAGCAGATCCTTGACCATGCAGCTCGCCCGCACGAAGTCCATCTGCCCCGGATAGCGTTCCTTCAGCGCGCTCATGCAGCGGCCCATGTCGCGCAGGCCCCGCGCGTTGATGTCGCGCACCACGTCCTCGCAGGCGTTCTGCATTGCCCGCTCGTCGAACTGGGGCGGCAGGAATTCCTGGATGATCGCCATCTCCTCGCGCTCCTCGGCGGCAAGGTCGATCTGGCCCGCCTCCTCGTAGTCGCGGGCCGAACCCTCGCGCTGGCGCAGCATCTTGTTGAGGATCTCGCGGATCTCCGTGTCCGGCACGACGTCGTGACCGAGCTCGCGGCAGCGGGCATCGCGGTCGCGGATCGCCACCTGCACCAGCCTCAGCGTCGCCGCCCGCCGCTTGTCGTCGTTCTCCACGGCGTCCTGCAACGCCGCATCGATCCTCTCACGCATGCTCTGCCCTGTCGTTTGCCCGGGACGGAAGCGCGGAAACTTTCCTCAAAGCTTCGGCTCCACTGCCGGACACCTCGTCCATCTCGTTGATTTTCAAGGATTATTTTTATAAAGTCAGTCAGTTGACCCTCACGCGCGCTTCCCCTAGAGTGCCGCGCGAGCCGCACCGTTGACAGCCGAGCCCCGCTCCGTCAAGGCGCGCTCAGCGAAATCATGTCATCGAACCGATCGGGAAAGCAAGATATGACGACCGCCGACGTCTGGTCCGCGCCGCCGACCACGGCCGTTCTCGTCCTGGCCGACGGCACAGTGATCGAGGGCCAGGGCTTCGGCGCCACCGGCCAGGCCTGTGCCGAAGTCTGCTTCAACACCGCCCTCACCGGCTATGAGGAGATCCTCACCGATCCCTCCTATGCCGGGCAGATCGTCACTTTCACCTTTCCGCATATCGGAAATGTGGGGACGAACGAGGAGGATGTCGAGACCGTCAACATGGCCTCGGCCTCCGGCGTGCGCGGGGCGATCGTCCGCGCCGACGTCACCGAGCCGGCCAATTACCGCGCCTCCCGGCATTTCGATGCCTGGTTGAAGGCGCGCGGCATCATCGGCCTGTCGGGCATCGACACCCGCGCCCTCACCGCCCTGATCCGCGAGACCGGCGCCGCCAATGCGGTGATCGCCCATGATCCGGACGGCAAGTTCGACATCGAGGCACTTAAGCTTGCCGCCCGCAACTGGCCGGGTCTCGTCGGCATGGACCTTGCCAAGGACGTCACCTCCTCGCAGAGCTACGGCTGGACGCAGACCCCCTGGGTCTGGGACCAGGGCTACGGGACGCGCGAGGGCGGTGAATTCAACGTCGTCGCCATCGACTACGGCATCAAGCGCAACATCCTGCGGCTTCTGACCGATGCCGGCTGCAAGGTGACGGTGCTGCCCGCCGATGCGAGCGCTGAGGATGTGCTGTCGCGCAAGCCCGACGGCGTGTTCCTGTCCAACGGTCCGGGCGATCCGGCGGCGACCGGCGAATATGCCGTGCCGGTGATCCGCGATCTGGTCGCGAGCGGCCTGCCGGTCTTCGGCATCTGCCTCGGCCACCAGATGCTGGCGCTCGCCCTTGGCGGCGACACCATGAAGATGCATCAGGGCCATCACGGCGCCAATCATCCGGTCTTCGACCGCACCACCGGCAAGGTCGAGATCACCTCGATGAACCACGGCTTCGCGGTCGATGCCAAGAGCCTGCCGGAGGCGGTCGAGGAGACCCATGTCTCGCTGTTCGACGGCTCCAATTGCGGGTTGCGGCTCAAGGACAGGCCGGTCTTCTCGGTGCAGTACCACCCGGAAGCCTCGCCCGGCCCGCGCGACAGCCATTACCTGTTCCGCCGCTTCACCAACCTGATGCGCGCCCGCGCCGGCACCCCGGCGATCCCGGAAAAGGACGCCGCCGCCTGACCGGCGCATCGCGGCCCCTCATCTGACTGCATCAAACGCACGCCACGCCGCCCGCCTCGCGGGCGGCGTTTTCTTTTGCTCCGGGGAGACGCCTTCGTGCTCCTGCCCACCCCGGCGGATACTGGATACCTGCCTTCGCAGGCATGACGGCCGTTGAGGTGGCAACGCGCTCCCGTCTCACGCCTGCCGAGGGCGCCAATGGTTCCCGGATCTTCGGCCTTCGGCCTCGTCCGGGACGACGTCCTGAGAAAGTGCGCGGCCTGGCCTTCACTCACCGCCTCGCCCCATCCCCTCTGCCGTCACCCCGGCCGCAGGCGAAGCCGGAGAGCCGGGGTCTATTCGTTCCCAGAGCGGCAGCGAAACACGCACAGGCCATGCCCCACGCTCAGCCTGTCGTCCCGGTCTCAGTGAAGCCGAAGACCGGCAACAGTAACCCCGAACGGTTCGAGTGAGGTCCCGGCGCTGCCGCCACCAGGCCGGAGGCTGCTGCCTTGGCGCCGCCATCCGCCCCGGCGGATACTGGATACCTGCCTTCGCAGGTATGACAGCCGGGGCGGTGGCAACGCGCTCCCGCCTCACGCCTGCCGAGGGCACCAATGGATCCCGGATCTTCGGCCTTCGGCCTCGTCCGGGACGACGTCCGAGAGGGAGGCATGGCCGAGACGACAGCCGGTGAGACTGGCAAAGACCCCGCGCCCCCTCCGAGGTCACCCCGGCCGCGCGCAAGCGCAGAGCCGGGGGCCATTGGCTGCCAGAGCGGTGGCGAGGACGCGCCCGCACGAACCCCACGCTCAGCCTGTCGTCCCGGTTTCGGCGCAGCCGAAGACCGGGACCCAGTAACCACAGGTCGCGCGGATCGAGCCGTGACGGTGCCACAGGGTCACCGACGGCCGCCGGAACGCCGGAGGCGGCTAGCTTCACGCCACCACCAGCCCCGGCGGATACTGGATAACTGCCTTCGCAGGTATGACAGCCGGGGCGGTGGCAACGCGCTCCCGTCTCGCGCCTGCCAAGGGCACCGATCCCGGATCGCGGCTTCGCCTTGCCCGTGATGACCGCGGACAGGGGGAGCGACCGGGCTCAGAGACCAGATCCAACAACAGAGTTGATGACGTCGGACCGCAACACCCGCCCCCACACGAAAACGCCGCCCGGCATCCCGGACGGCGCTGCTTGTCTCGATCGCAGGGCGCGCGGCCCCTTGGTCACGCCTGCGGATTGGCCTCGATCAGCCCGTCGAGCGCGGCGAGGACATCCGTGGTCTCCTTCGCCTGATCCCTGATCTGGGCGAGTTGCTCGTTCAGCAGCTCTTCCTGGCGCGCGCACATCTCGCGCAGGGCGCGAAGCTGCGACATGCGGCCGGTCTTGCCTTCCAGAAGCGCGATCACCTCGCGAATCTCGACCAGGGTCAGACCGATCCGCTTGGCCTGCAGGATCACCTTCATCCGCCCGATCTCGCGGGCGCCGTAGAAGCGGCGCGCGCCCTTGCGCTCCGGGCGCAGCAAGGCCTTTTCCTCGTAGAAGCGCAGCGCCCGCAGGGTGACGCCGAAGGTTTCGGCCATCTCGGCGATGGAGAGCCGCGCCTCGTTCTTGCCGTCGATCTGGATCGGACCTGCAAGGTCCGGTCCGAACGCAGAAGTTCTGGAGAGTTCCGTCATTTCACTTTCCATAGGTCCCGATCGAATGGCGCGGCCCGGAACGCGCACAACGGCGCAAACTATGCCACCACCTTTCCGTCACGACCTTCTCCCTACGTGCCAATCTTTTATCCTTACGTTCGTTTCGAGAAAAAAACGTCAGGCACCTGTTCCAGGCGAAGAGGTCACGAGAAAGCCTGCCCTCCGGCACAACGGCAACAAACGTAATATCACTATCCGATACCTGGTGAATAATCGGGCTGATCTTTACAACAACAGGTATTATGCAAAGTCATACAAATGAAGGACATAAGAAAACAAACCGGCATCCGAAATTCAGGAAAATCGTTTCTCCAGAAGAGATCCTTTAAGACGAAAGTATATACGTGAAACGACAGAGCCGGCGGGCGGTTCGCCCCGCGCACCGCGGGCGTTCTGCCTGCCCCCGCGACCTCTCCCAAGACCTGACCCGTGTCGTTACGGCAGATGCCGCCGGATCAGCCCACCAGGGCGCCGCGCCGGCACTCGCTCGGCGGCCGGCCGAACCAGCGCCGCGCCGCCCGCGAGAAATTGCCCACCGCCGAGAAGCCGAGCCGGAAGGCGATCTCGGAGATCGGCAGCTCGGTCTGGGCCAGGTAGTCGGCGGCCATGCGGCGGCGCACCCCGTCATGCAGGGCCTGGAAGCTCGTGTCCCGTTCGGCCAGCCGGCGCTGCAGCGCCCTGACGCTGATCGCCATGTCGCGGGCGACTTCCGCGATCGTCAGCAGCGGATCGGCGATCCGCTCGGCAATGGCATCGTTGACCATCGCCACGAAGTCCTCCGCCCGCCGCCGGTCGTCGAGCCGGCGCCGGTTCAATTCGCACAGGGCGGCGAACAGGTCGTCGTCGCGCAAGGGATTGGCCCCGCGTCCGCCGGCGATTCGGAAGCGCAGGCTGTTGCGCGGCCCGCCGAAGCGCACCGGCACGCCGTAGAACAGGTCGTGCAGCCCGACATTGAGCGGGCGCGCGCGCCCAAGGCGCACCGCCAGCGGCTGCACCGTGCCGCCGCCGATGCGCATCAGCCGGGTGAACACCTTGCTGGCCACCCGGTCGTGCAACTGGTCGCAGCGCACCAGTTCCGGCGAGAAGCCGAAGGCGACCTCCGCCTCCTCGCCGTCGAACTCGACCCGGATCTCGGCGGCATCGACGACGATGCGCGTGAAGCGGGCGCTGGTCTCCAGCGCCGTGCGGAAGTCCGGGGCGTGGCGCAGCGCCAGCGACACCGTGTCCTCCGGTCCGGGGCCGAGCGAGCGGGTCCAGCCGAGGCCGAACGTATCGTCGCCGGCCAGCCGGCTCGCCGTCTCCAGCGCGCTGTTATGGGCGCGCAGGCTGATATAGCCGCCCAGCGAGGCGCTGACGGGGTCCCGGTCCAGTCCGCTCTCGCGCAGCACCGCGTCGAAGGGAACGCCGCGCAGCCGGCAGTAATCCGCAAGGCCGATCTGGGCGCGGGAATGAATGAGAAGCGTATCCGCCGAGGCGGCCACATCGTATCTCACCAGCATTTCGGCAACGATCCGTCCAGGGAGACCGGCAGGCTGCGCCGGTAGGGCAGGATCCGGGGGCCGGACCGCCGCGGATAGTATATGAAACGATCGCGATTATGGAAGCTCGCGTCGGACGCGTCCCGATCAGGGTAAACGCGCTGATTGCCGTTTGACTTTTGCGTGCCCGCGTCACATCAAGTCGGGCGCAAAGGTTGCGCTTCAGGCGCGGCGTTTTCCACCGCAAACGCCACGCTCGAAACGCCACACTCGAAACGCAACACCCGGCGCAAGACCAACGCGAACCCGACGAGACGGCCCATGGCGCCCCCCCGCGAAGATCGCTCCCCGACCGCTCCCTCGATGACGCCCGAACTGTTCCGCAAGTGGCGCAAGTCGCTCGGGCTGAAGCAGAAGGACGCCGCCGAGGTGCTCGGCCTCAAGAAGCGGATGATCCAGTATTACGAGAAGGGCGACCGCAACGGCCGTCCGGTCGAGATCCCCAAGGCGGTGCGCCTCGCCTGCTTTGCGCTCTCCGCCGGCATCGCCGATTTCGACGGCCTCGCACCGGTTCCGGCGCCGCTCGGCGCCCCCCTTCGCGCCGCCCTTCCGCCCGCCTCGTCCGCCGCGGCGTCTCCCGCCTCCGAGCCGGCCGTCGGCGCGTGACCGCACGCCCCCGCGCCAGGAGCTGGAAACATCGCGCGGATGGGGTTTCGCCTCCCGCGCTTTTTGCCTATAAGGCGCGCTCAGCCGTAGATTTCACCCATCAAGTCGCCAGCGACCGGATCCCGCCCGTGCGGGGGAGCCGGCGAAGGCCAGCCGCGAGCCCAGTATGCCCAGACGCACAGACATCTCCTCGATCCTGATCATCGGCGCCGGGCCGATCATCATCGGCCAGGCCTGCGAGTTCGATTACTCGGGAACCCAGGCCTGCAAGGCGCTGCGCGAGGAAGGCTATCGGGTCATCCTGGTGAACTCCAATCCGGCGACGATCATGACCGATCCGGATCTCGCCGATGCCACCTATATCGAGCCGATCACGCCCGAGATCGTCGCCATGATCATCGAGAAGGAGCGCCCGGACGCGCTGCTGCCGACGATGGGCGGCCAGACGGCGCTGAACTGCGCCCTGTCCCTGAAGAAGATGGGCGTGCTGGAGAAATACGGCGTCGAGATGATCGGCGCCACCGCCGAGGCCATCGACAAGGCCGAGGACCGCGAGCTGTTCCGCCTGGCGATGGAGAAGATCGGCCTGGAGACGCCGCGCTCGCGTCTCGCCCATTCGCTGGGCGAAGCGCTCGACGCGCTCGACGACATCGGCCTGCCGGCGATCATCCGCCCCTCCTTCACCCTCGGCGGCACCGGCGGCGGCATCGCCTACAACCGCGAGGAATATCTCGACATCATCGAGCGCGGCCTCGACGCCTCGCCGACCACCGAGGTCCTGGTCGAGGAATCGGTGATCGGCTGGAAGGAATACGAGATGGAGGTGGTCCGCGACCGCGCGGACAACTGCATCATCATCTGCTCCATCGAGAACATCGACCCGATGGGCGTGCATACCGGTGATTCCATCACCGTCGCGCCGGCGCTGACGCTGACCGACAAGGAATACCAGATCATGCGCGACGCAAGCCTTGCGGTGCTGCGCGAGATCGGCGTCGAGACCGGCGGCTCCAACGTCCAGTTCGCGGTCAATCCGCAGAACGGCCGCCTCATCGTCATCGAGATGAACCCGCGCGTGTCGCGCTCCTCCGCGCTCGCCTCCAAGGCGACCGGCTTCCCGATCGCCAAGGTCGCGGCGAAGCTCGCCATCGGCTACACGCTGGACGAGCTGGAGAACGACATCACCGGCGGCGCCACCCCGGCCTCGTTCGAGCCGTCGATCGACTATGTCGTCACCAAGATCCCGCGCTTCGCCTTCGAGAAGTTCCCCGGCGCCGAGCCGACCCTGACCACCGCCATGAAGTCGGTCGGCGAGGTCATGGCCATCGGCCGCACCTTCGCCGAGAGCCTGCAGAAGGCGCTGCGCGGCCTCGAGACCGGCCTCACCGGCCTCGACGAGGTCGAGATCCCCGGCCTTGGCCAGAACGACGACAAGAACGCCATCCGCGCCGCGCTCGCCTCGCCGACGCCGGACCGCCTGCTCAAATGCGCCCAGGCCTTCCGCCTCGGCACCGATATCGACCAGGTCTACCGCTCCTGCCACATCGATCCGTGGTTCCTGCGCCAGCTCAAGGCCATCGTCGACACCGAGGAGAAGGTGCGCGCCCACGGCCTGCCGGACAATGCGGTCGCCATGCGCGGCCTCAAGGCGATGGGCTTTTCCGATGCGCGCCTTGCCTCGCTCGCCGGTCTCGACGAGGCCGACGTCAAGGCGCTGCGCGGCAAGCTCGACGTGCACCCGGTCTACAAGCGCATCGACACCTGCGCTGCCGAATTCGCCTCGCCGACCGCCTATATGTACTCCACCTATGAGACGCCGTTTGCCGGCAAGCTCGCCGACGAGGCGCGGCCGAGCGACAGGAAGAAGGTGGTGATCCTCGGCGGCGGCCCGAACCGGATCGGCCAGGGCATCGAGTTCGACTATTGCTGCTGCCATGCCGCCTTCGCGCTGCAGGACGTCGGCTTCGAGACCATCATGGTCAACTGCAACCCGGAGACCGTCTCCACCGACTACGACACCTCGGACCGGCTGTATTTCGAGCCGCTGACGGCCGAGGACGTGCTGGAGATCCTGCGCACCGAACAGACCAACGGCACGCTGCACGGCGTCATCGTCCAGTTCGGCGGCCAGACGCCGCTGAAGCTCGCCCAGGCCCTGGTCGAGGCCGACGTGCCGATCCTTGGCACCGCGCCGGACATGATCGACCTTGCGGAGGACCGCGACCGCTTCCAGAAGCTGCTGCACCGCCAGGGCCTGAAGCAGCCGCAGAACGGCATCGCCTATTCGGTCGAGCAGAGCCGGCTGATCGTCGCCGAGCTCGGCCTGCCGCTGGTCGTGCGCCCGTCCTATGTGCTCGGCGGCCGCGCCATGCAGATCATCCGCGACGAGGACGCGCTCAACGCCTATCTGCTCGGCACCCTGCCGGAGCTGGTGCCGGCCGACGTGCGCGCCAAGTATCCGAACGACAAGACCGGCCAGATCAACACGGTGCTCGGCAAGAACCCGCTGCTGTTCGACCGCTATCTCGACGGCGCCATCGAGGTCGATGTCGACGCGCTCGCCGACGGCAAGGACGTCTTCGTCTGCGGCATCATGGAGCATATCGAGGAGGCCGGCATTCACTCGGGCGACAGCGCCTGCTCGCTGCCGCCCTATTCGCTCTCCGAGGAGATGGTGGCCGAGCTCACCCGCCAGACCGAGGTGCTGGCGAAGGCGCTGGCCGTCGGCGGCCTGATGAACGTCCAGTACGCCATCAAGGACGGCGAGATCTTCGTGCTGGAGGTCAACCCGCGCGCCTCGCGCACCGTGCCCTTCGTCGCCAAGACCGTCGGCGTGCCGATCGCCAAGATCGCCGCGCGGGTGATGGCCGGCGAGCCGCTCGCCTCCTTCGGCCTGAAGAGCGAGACGCTCGACCATGTCGCGGTCAAGGAGGCGGTGTTCCCCTTCGCCCGCTTCCCCGGCGTCGACACGGTGCTCGGCCCTGAGATGCGCTCCACCGGCGAGGTGATGGGCCTCAACGGCACGTTCGAGGTGGCCTTCGCCAAGTCGCAGCTCGGCTCCGGCACGCGCGTGCCGACCAGCGGCACGGTGTTCGTCTCGGTGCGCGATGCCGACAAGGAGCGGGTGCTCGATCCGATCCGCCGCCTGGCGCGGATCGGCTTCAGGATCATCGCCACCCACGGCACCCAGAGCTTCCTGGAGAAGCAGGGTATTTCCTGCGACAAGGTGAACAAGGTGCTTGAAGGCCGGCCGCACATCGTCGATGCTATCAAGAACGGGGAAGTCCAGCTCGTCTTCAACACGACCGAAGGCGCCCAGGCTCTCTCCGACAGCAGGTCGCTGCGCCGCGCGGCCCTGCTGCACAAGGTGCCGTATTACACGACCTTGGCTGGTGCGATCGCGGCCGCAAAGGGGATCGAGGCCTATGCCTCGGGCAACCTTGAAGTGGTTCCGTTGCAGGCCTACTTCACGAAGGCCTGAAATCACGAGGGCCTGAAATCACGAGGGTGTAACTCCGGGTCTGAATGGCTCTGAGTCTGAGTGAGTTCAGGCACGAGTGACTCCGGACCTGAGTCTTGTGAGCGTTCCGGCCGGGCCAAGCCCTGCCGGGCGTCATTTTTTTTGACGCGCGACGTCTGTGGGCGGCGCGAAGAAGAAGGGTCGAAGACCTATGGAAAAGGTTCCGATGACAAGCGCTGGCTATGCCATGCTCGAGAAGGAGCTGAAGCAGCGGATGTCGGAAGAGCGGCCGCGCATCATCCAGGCGATCTCCGAAGCGCGCGCCCATGGCGACCTGTCGGAGAACGCCGAGTATCACGCCGCCAAGGAACAGCAGAGCCTCAACGAGGGTCGCATCAGCGAGCTTGAGGACAAGCTCGGCCGCGCCGAGGTGATCGACGTCACCAAGCTGTCCGGCGACACGATCAAGTTCGGCGCCACGGTCACCCTCATCGACGAGGACACCGAGGAAGAGAAGAAGTACATGATCGTCGGCGATGTCGAGGCGGACGTGAAGCTCGGCCGCATCTCGATCTCCTCGCCCATCGCCCGCGCGCTGATCGGCAAGGCCGTCGGCGACAGCGTCGAGGTCACCGCGCCCGGCGGCGCCCGTGCCTACGAGATCATCAACGTCACCTTCGGCTGATCCGCGGCTCGGCCGCATCACCGGTTGCCGGTCGGGCTTCTTGTCCGATCGGCGGTTCGGTGGTTCGACTGATCCGCAGTTCGTCCGCATGACCGGTTGCCTGCCGAACTGGCCGACAGATGGACTGATCGCCCGTTTGGGTGATCGGCTGACCGGCAGTGCGACTGATCCGCAGTTCGCCTGCATGACCGGTCGTCCGCATGACCGGTTGCCTGCCGGGCTGCTCTTCAGATCGTCTGATCGGCTGATCGTCTGGCCGCATGATCTCCTGATTGTCCGCATGACCGGTTGTCCGCCGGGCTGCTCTTCAGATCGGTGGTTCGGTGGTGTGTCCGATTGGCTGATCAGTTCATCGGCTGGCTCACTGATCGTCCTCCTCCTCCGCGCACCGCCCTCTCTCTTCGTCATCCCGGGCAAGCGAAGCGCGACCCGGGGCCGGCGAGCCACGGCGCCGGCCCCTTGCAAAAAGCGCCTCCGCAACCGCCCAGCTCTCTTATCCTCCACCCTTGAAAAATCGCGTGGGGGATAAATCCGGAACCCGCGCCCTTGCGGCCGCCTTCCTGGCGCGAACGGAACCGAGACAGGAAGCGCCTTCGCCACCCGCTCCCGCCCCTGCGGACGGCTTGCCGAACGGCCGTTGGCCGATCCCGGAACCGGTGGCGATGCAGGCGCGCCGGGTGTCCGACAGGACGAGCCGTCCGACCCGTTCGGAGCCGCCGTCTCAATTTTCGCGGATTTCGAGAGCGATTTTTGCAAAATTCTTATCGAAATTTGCGCGCGCAAAGCAGCTCGATTAGGTCAATTATTTCAAATGCCTAAGACCGGAAACCCGAACAGCTTCGCGAAATTTTCGAGACTCCCCTCTCACTCTCGTTTTGCCGCTATCCCCGCCCGCGCCGCCTCCGCCCATCCCGCCTTGTCCCCCCGTCCGTGGTCGTCTCGGGCAAGCGGAGCACGGCCTGGAGCCGGCGCCCCCGCCGGGGATAACCGCCGGATGGCGGCCGGCATGAGGCGGGACGGCGTCGCCCCCTCCCTCCGCTGTCACGCCTGCGGCGGCAGGCGTCCAGTAGCCGCCGGGGCGGGCGGCATCGCGAGGCGGAAAGTCGCCCGCCGTCTGGCGGCACACGACCGGCCGGCGTGGGAGGAAAGAGCACTCGCCACCGGTCCCGTCCTGCCGGCCCTTCTTGCAGCGCCTCCGGGCCCCGCCTCTTCCGCCGCCTACGGGAACCGCCCTTCTTCCGCCGCCCCTTCTTGCAGCGCCTCCGGGAACCGCCCTTCTTCCGCCGCCTACGGGAACCGCCCTTCTTCCGCCGCCCCCTGGCACCGCCCTTCTTCCGCCGCCCCCTGGCACCGCCCCTCCTTCGTCATTCCGGGCAAGGCGCAGCCGCGACCCGGAACCGGCGAGCCACAGCGCTTGCGGCTCCCTTGCCGAAGCCCCGCCGCAGTCGCCCTCGGCTCTCCGATCCCGCATCTAAACCAACCACCTGGATTGTATTGACTTGCATGGCATCGAAAGGTGAAATCTTATGGCAGCTGCTTGAGAATTTAGGAATACTAATAACCAGCTCGCCGCCCCGCTTCAGCCCGCAAAAGGGGCACATCGCAGACAGATAGAATTATTCTAATATAGAGACAAAAAATGAACCTAATACACGAAATAGAGATATCCTACTTCCGCAGTTTTTACAAATTCAAGATGCGAGATCTATCTGATTTAAATATTATTTTTGGCAAAAATGACTCAGGCAAGTCAAATATTGTCAGATCACTAAATTTGTTCTTCTCAGGAAATCCAGAAACTTGGCAGGAGTTCGATTTTTCAGTTGATTTTTCAGAACAACGCCTGATAGAAGTAGAAAATTCTGAAGATTTGCGTAAATTTCTATACGTTAAAATCACATTTAACACACCAGCCAATTATCAAAGATCACTAGGTCAGCGCTTCTATGTAAAGCGCCAATGGACGGTATCTCGCGGCTCCGAATATATAGAAGAGATCTCGAATCACATTCCAAGCAGTCGAAAGCATATAGTCACAAGATTTCTGAACAAAATAAAGTTCATTCACATACCGGCCATTAAAGATATACACATATTCGAAATGCTCTTGGAAAATATACACGAAACGGTGGCCAATTCTGAAGTCTTCCTGAATGCAGTCGACGTTTTTTCGAAAGAAATACAAAATATCACCAGAGAAATGTTCCAAACTCTACCAACGGAAATTTCTAGCGATACAAAAATCGGCGCACCAACACAACTTGCTGAATTGTTTCAGACTTTGGATTTTGAAACACTGTCCGACGGTGAGACCAGCGCAAAATCACTAACACGACAAAGGGGAGATGGAATTAAGGTCCGGCACATTCCTGAATTGCTTAGGTTTATATCCAACAACGATAGCTATGATTACCACATATGGGGTTTTGAAGAACCAGAGAATTCTCTGGATTTCGTAGCATCGCAATCAGAAGCACAGAGATTCCTGTCCATCTCGAAAGAAAACAATGTTCAGGTGTTTATAACCACACATAGCCCTTCCTTTTATCTTCTGGACGACGCAGCTATTGCAAAAATTTACGTTTATAAGAAAGATGGAAAATCTGAACCAGTCCAAGGAAAAGAACTGTCTAAACTTGATCCGCAAACGGCCATAGGCGAAGGGTTTTACCTCCCAGCAGTCGCAGATGCTCTCAAAAACATCGCCAACATTGAAGCGCGGGCTAAGGTTGCGGAAGAACGTGTAAGTGACCTTATGCAGGAAATAAACAACGTGGCGATGCCTGTTCTGCTGACAGAAGGCCGCACAGATGCGCAAATATTAAGAACAGCCTGGAACCGACGTCGCGGCGGAGAGCCGCCCTTTGCGATCCGAAGCTGTGAGACAGGCGACGAGAATGCGGGTGGAGGAACAGGCGGAGGAGCACAGACTCTCGCCGTTCGCCTAAGGGGCATAGCAAATAACCATCCGCATACTGTAATCGGTTTATTCGACTACGATCAAGAAGGCAAAAGGGCATATCAATTAGATAAAAATTTTGTAGATCAAGTTATTAATAGAGAATCCTTCAAAAAAGCTCGCATGGACGCGCCTACGCTCTGCAGCTGAAGGCTCCAGCCTTCCGAGCTGATTGCGAGAAGTATACGAATCTTCCGATTGAATTCATGTTCAGAGATGAACACTTAGAAAAAGAGGAAGATGGAATAAAACTAGAGTTAAAACGAAAGAAAGCATCGAACATGCTTGGTGGCCATAAAATCGAAATCGAGCTAGATGATCACACTCACTTCAAAGATCCAGGTGATGGAAAAACACATTTTGCAGATGTAATTGTAGGCACCCTTCCAAGAGAAGCTTTCGACGGGTTTGATCGAATATTCAATATAATTATGGAAATAATTGAATATGATAGATTAAATCATTAGAATAATGCAACATCATACGCCCAGCGACAGCATGGCTTGCCATCAATTTATATCAAGCCATGCCGCGCCTTCGTCGCTCGGCTGCCCCCTCACTCCTTCACCGGCACCACGGGTTCGTTCTTGGTCTGGCGGATGGTGAGGGCCGTGCGGACGCTGTCGACATTGGGTGTGGCGGTGAGTTCGCGGATGATGAAGTTCTGGAACGCCTGCAGGTCCGGCACCACGCATTTCAGCAGGAAATCGACCTCGCCGGACAGCATGTAGCTTTCGCGAACCTCGGGCCAGCTCCGGACCTTCGCCTCGAAGGCGTTGAGATCGCTTTCGGTCTGCGAATGCAGGCCGACCATGGCGAAGGCGGTGACGTCGTAGCCGAGCTGCTTCTCGTCCAGCAAGGTGCGGTAGCCGGTGATCAGCCCGGCCTGTTCCAGCGCCCGCACGCGGCGCAGGCACGGCGGGGCGGAAATGCCGACGCGCCGCGCCAGCTCCACATTGGTGATGCGGCCATCCGCCTGCAGCTCTTTCAGAATGTGCCAATCAATCGCGTCGAGGCGAATTTTCACGCTGGTCTCCTTCACAAATCGCTGGCACAGACATGTCGTCGCCCCTTCGCCGAGTGCGGCGGCCACGCAAGCCGCCACCCCGCCGCCGGCAGGCGGGAGGGCCGGCCGGACGGGCAAGGGGCGCGTCGCGCGACGCATATCGGGGCCGACAGATCGCGCCTCCTGGTCATCCGGGCACTTATGATTCTTTGCCGAAACCTGCAATACTATATCAACACAGGTCATGACGAAGAAATATCCGGAAAGCAAAACCGCACAGGAACCGGCAACCGCCTGGGTGCTGACCGACGGCAAGGCCGGCGACGAGACCCAGTGCCTGGCGGTGGCCGAGGCGCTGGGGATCGAGGCCGAGCGCCGCCGGGTGGCGCCGCGCGCGCCCTGGTCGTGGGTCATGCCGCGCTTCGGGCTGATCGACCCGCGCGAGGCGCCCTTGCGCCCCGGCAGCCCGATCGCCCCGCCCTTTCCCGATCTCGTCATCGCCTCGGGCCGGCGCGCGGTCTCCTATCTCGCCCGCGTCAAGCGCGACAGCTTTGGACGCACCTTCACCGTGCTCCTGAAGGACCCGCGCACCGGCGCGAAGGCGGCGGACCTGATCTGGGTGCCCGAGCACGACAGTTTGCGTGGCGACAACGTGATCGCGACGGCAAGCGGCCCGCACCGGTTCTCGCAGGCGCGGCTTGATGCCGCACGCGCCGCGCCCCGGCTTGAGATCGCCACCCTGCCGCGCCCGCGCGTTGCCGTGCTGATCGGCGGCGACAGCCGCAACCACCGTTTCACGGAGGAAGACATCGCCCGCCTTATCGCCGGGCTGGCACAGCTCGCAGGCGATGGCGCCGGGCTGATGATCACCGCCTCCCGCCGCACGCCGCCGGCCCTGGCGCAAGCGCTTGCCGGACTGGCACAAAACGGCCCGCACCTGATGTGGGACGGGCGCGGAGACAATCCGATGCTCGATTATCTCGCCAATGCCGACGCCGTGGTGGTGACGGCGGACAGCGCCAACATGGTCGGCGAGGCGCTGGCGAGCGGGCGGGCAGTGCATGTTTTCCATCCGAGCGGGGGACACCGCAAATTCGATGCGTTTCTGGGGGCGGTTTCGGCAAGGAACGCCGTGCACCCCTTTCCCGGACCGCTTAAAGTGACTACCTGTGAGCCGATCGATTCAACCCCGGTGATCGCCGAGGCGATCCGACGGCGATTCGCGGTGCATCGCGCCGCTCTCGCGTCCGGCTGACAGGCACCCGGGCACAACAGGCAAGGACGAGGCGATGGCCGAACAGCACCACAGACTCCTGATCATCGGCTCCGGTCCGGCCGGCTACACCGCCGCCGTCTATGCGGCCCGCGCCATGCTGGAGCCGGTGCTGATCACCGGCATCCAGCCGGGCGGCCAGCTCACCATCACCACCGAGGTGGAGAACTACCCCGGCTTCGCCGAGCCGATCCAGGGTCCCTGGCTGATGGAGGAGATGCGCAAGCAGGCGGAAAATGTCGGCACGACAATCGTTTATGACACCATTCTGTCGGCCGACCTTTCGGTGCGCCCGTTCCGCCTGACCGGCGACAGCGGCATCACCTATACCTGCGACGCCCTGGTGATCGCCACCGGCGCGCAGGCCAAGTGGCTGGGCATTCCAACCGAGCAGGAGTTCATGGGCGCCGGCGTGTCGGCCTGCGCCACCTGCGACGGCTTCTTCTATCGCGGCAAGGAGGTGATCGTGGTCGGCGGCGGCAACACCGCCGTGGAGGAGGCGCTGTATCTCGCCAATCTCGCCTCCAGGGTGACCGTGGTGCACCGGCGCGATTCCTTCCGCGCCGAGCGGATCCTGCAGGAGCGGCTGGCCCGCAACGACAAGATCGAGGTGATCTGGGACAGCGTCGTCGAGGAAGTGCTCGGCGGCGGCATGCCGAAGGCGGTGACCGGCGCGCGCATCCGCAACATCCACACGGGCGAGACCCGCGACATTCCCGCCGACGGCTTCTTCGTCGCCATCGGCCATGCCCCGGCGGCGGAGCTGTTCAAGGACCAGGTGAAGATGAAGCCGTCGGGCTATATCTGGACCGCGCCGGACAGCACGGCGACCTCGATCCCCGGCGTGTTCGCCGCCGGCGACGTCACCGACGAGATCTACCGCCAGGCGGTGACGGCGGCCGGCATGGGCTGCATGGCCGCGCTCGAATGCGAGCGGTTTCTGGCCGAACATGAGATTGCGGAAGTGCAGGCCGCCGAATAGGCTGTCTGCCGGGAGGCTTCGGCCGAAATCGCTGGAACTGACGAGAACAGACAGAGGGTGTCGTGCCGCTTGACTGGGACAAGCTGAGGATTTTCCACGCGGCGGCGCAGGCCGGCAGCTTCACACATGCCGGCGACATGCTGAACATGAGCCAGTCGGCGGTCAGCCGGCAGGTCAGCGCGCTGGAGCACGACCTGAAGGTGCCGCTGTTCCACCGGCATGCGCGCGGCCTGCTGCTGACCGAGCAGGGCGAGGTGCTCTACCGCACCGCCCGCGAGGTGTTCATGAAGCTGGAGGCGGCGCAGGCCCGGCTGACCGACAGCCGCGAGAAGCCGAGCGGCGCGCTGAGGATCACCACCACCGTCGGTCTCGGCTCGACCTGGCTGACCCAGCGGCTGAACGAGTTCATCGACCTCTATCCGGAGATGGACCTGAGGCTGATCTTCGACGACGACGAGCTCGACCTCGGCATGCGCGAGGCGGACGTGGCGATCCGCCTGCGCCAGCCGACCCAGCCGGACCTGATCCAGCGCAAGCTGTTCACCGTGCATTTCCACGTCTATGCGGCGCCGAGCTACATCCAGCGCTTCGGTGCGCCGAAGTCCGTCGCCGCCCTCGACGGCCACCGGATCGTCACCTTCGGCGAGCACGCTCCGCCCTATCTGCGCGACATGAACTGGCTGGAAACCGCCGGTCTGCCGCCGGGCGAGTCCCGCCGCTGCGTGCTGCGGGTCAACAACGTGGTGGCGATCAAGCGCGCCGTCCAGCGCGGCATCGGCATCGCCATGCTGCCGGACTATATCAACGAGGATAGTTCCGGCCTCGTGCAGCTTCTGCCCGAGGCGGAAGTGCCGAGCTTCGACACCTATTTCGTCTACCCGTCCGAGCTGAAGAACACCGCGCGCATCGCCGTGTTCCGCGACTTCCTGCTGGCCAAGGCCGAACGCTGGACCTATTGAGGCCGCCCCGCCGCCCGCCCCGCCGACCATCGGGGAGAGGCGGGCGCGCCGCCGCCGGTATCGCAAGCCGGATCTCATCACGCGCCCCCGTGCTGCCTGCATGGGATGCAGGCACGGCGCTGCCTGACCGAAAGGCAGTCGGCAGCCGTGGCCTCATCCGTATTTGACCCTGTCGCACTGCGGCAGACTAGCACAGTGCCGAGAGGGCGGGCATAACGCCTCCGGCGCAGGCAGGAAATCCGCCGATTTCTCCGAATTTCGCAGGCAGATGGCTGAGCCATGACGAATTTGCATAGCAGATCTGCACGCGTGCTTCTTGCATAGGCGCGTTGTGCACTGCATATAAGCAACAGGCTGTTGGTCTGCTTCGTCGCTACCTCCTCCCAGCGACGCGTGATGCGACCAGCTGTTCCCCTCTGGAAGGTGATTTCGCCACGATGTGGCAAAATCAAATAACTGCCGGGTCTTCGGACCCGGCATTTTTTTTGCCCCGATGGCCAGCACGCAAAAAGGCCCGGCGCAGGGCACCGGGCCTCTCGGGCGTTAGGGCGGGGGAAGCCGGAAGCGCGCCCCTCACATGTAGAGCTTCTCGCCCTCCAGATCCTTGTAGAGATGGGCGACCTGCTCGCCATAGCCGTTGAAGAGCTGGGTCGGCACCTGCTCGCCGGTCGGCAGCAACTGCTCGCGCGCCTGGCTCCAGCGCGGATGCGAGACCTCCGGGTTGACGTTGGCCCAGAAGCCGTACTCGCTCGCCTGCACCTCCTCCCAGAAGCTCACCGGCCGCTCCTCGACGAAGGAGAAGCGGACGATCGACTTGATCGACTTGAAGCCGTATTTCCACGGCAGGGCAAGGCGCAGCGGCGCGCCATACTGCTTGGCGAGCGGCTTGCCGTAGACACCGGTGACCAGGAAGGCGAGCTCGTTGGTGGCCTCGGCCAGGGTCACCCCCTCCACATAGGGCCAGGGATACCAGGACGCCCGCTGGCCGCCGGCGGTGGCGGGATCGAGGAAGGTCTCCATGCGCAGGTACTTCGCCTCCGCCTTCGGCGAGGCGAGACGCACCAGTTCGGCAAGCGGAAAGCCGGTCCACGGCACCGCCATCGCCCAGGCCTCGACGCAGCGGAAGCGATAGAGCCGCTCCTCCAGCGAGACCTTCTGCATCAGCTCGTCGAAATCCAGCACCTGCGGATTGTCGCAAAGCCCGTCGATCTTTACCTCCCAGGGGCGGATCTTCAGCGCCTGCGCGGCGGAGGCGATCTGCTTGTGCGAGCCGAACTCGTAGAAATTGTTATAGATTGAGGTGACCTTTTCCGGGGTGATCTCGCGGTCGAGCGTGTAGGCCTCGTTGCGCGGCGCCGGATAGAGCCCGGCATTGGGGTCCTCCTCCGCGAAAGCCGGCCTCGGCAGGCCCGCCCCGGCCATCGAAGCTCCGGCAATGCCAAGCCCGGCCAGCACCGCGCGGCGGTTGAAAAACACGGCCTCCGGCGTCGCCTCGCGCTCCGGCAACTCCCAGCTCCGTCTGCGGATGATGTTCATCGTGATCCGTCCTCTTCCAGCCCGTATCGCCCAGCCCGTATTGTCCGTCCGGTCTCCAATTGACCTAGCGCGCGCGCTCCTTCGCGGCAAATCAACAGCGATTGAACGCCAAATGCCGGGCGCGTGAAAGCGCGCCGCCGGCCGCCGCTCAGGGCAACTCGCGCAACCGATGGCCGGAGGCCTCCTGCCCGGCGGTTGCCGGCAGAACGGCGAAGATCGGCAGGGAGACCAGCGCCAGCGCCCCCGCCACCGCGAAGGCGATGTGGAAGTTGACGAGGCCGAGCGCATCGCCGGTGACCCAGCCCGTCGCCTCCAGCACGAAGCCGGCCAGCGCCACGCCCAGCGCCAGCGAGACCTGCTGGAACACCGAACTGAGCGCCGTCGCCTGGCTCGCCTCGCCGTCGTCGACGCTGGTGAACATCAGCCCGTTGGAGGCGGTGAACAGGAACGAGCGGGTCAGGCCGGCGCCATAGAGCACCAGCACGAAGATCCACACCGGGGTTCCCGGCGCGAAGCCGGCCATGGCGAAGGACAGCAGGGCGCCGCCGAGCGAGGCGATCACCATCGCCGTGCGGAAGCCGAGCGCGGCGAGCGCCCGCTTGACGATGAACTTCATCGAGATGGCGCCGAAGGCCCCGGTGAAGGTGATGAGGCCGGATTGGAAGGCATTGTAGCCAAAGCCCGTCTGCAGCATCAGCGGCATCAGGAAGGGCATCGAGCCCGACGAGATGCGGAAGATGTTGGTGCCGATCAGGGTCAGGCCGAAGGCGCGGTTGCGCAGCAGGGCGGGATCGAGGATCGGGTTGTCCCGCCGGCGGGCATGGGCGAGATAGGCGGCAAGGGCGGCAAGGCCGACGACGGTGGTCACAAGGCCGACGGCCGGCGGCAGCGCCGGCAGGCTGATCACCGACAGGCCGAAGACGATGCCGGCCGCCGCCGTGCCCGTCAGCAGGAAGCCGGTCCAGTCGAGCCGCGAGGTCTCGCGCTGCGGGATCTCCGGCAGGTAGATCCCGCAGAGCCAGATGCCGGCCAGCCCGATCGGCACGTTGATGATGAAGATCCAGTGCCAGGACAGATAGGTGGTGAGAAACCCGCCGATCGGCGGGCCGGCCATCGGGCCGATCAGCCCGGGGATCGTCATCAGGGTCATCGCATGCAGCAGGTCCTTCTTCTGGAAGGTCCTGACCAGGATGAGGCGGCCGACCGGCACCATCATCGAGCCGCCCATGCCCTGCAGGAAGCGCGACAGCACGAAGGTCAGCAGCGAGTCGGAGAAGGCGCAGGCGAGCGAACCGATGACGAAGACGACGATCGCCCAGCGGAAGACGCGCTTGGCGCCGAACGTGTCGGCCATCCAGCCGCTGACCGGGATGAAGATGCCGAGCGCCACCAGATAAGAGGTCAGCGCCAGTTTCAGCGCGATCGGGCTGGTGCCCAGATCCGCGGCGATCACCGGCAGCGACGTGGCGATGACGGTGGAATCCATCATCTCCATGAAGAACGCAAAGGCGATGATGAGCGGGACGGTATTCATGATGTCCGGGGGCAGGCGCGGCGCGGGAGGGAGGGCCGCCCCTCTCAATAGCCCGAAAGCGGAGGGCTGCAAATGGCGAAACGGCAAAAGCCGCAGCACCGGGCAGCGCCGCCGACGCTGCCCGGTCCCGTCTTGCGCAGTCGATCAGGGCGCGCCGGAAATCCGGTAGACCCCGCCCTCGCCCTCGTCGGTGGAGAACCACAGGGCACCGTCCGGGCCGTTGCGCAGGGTGCGAATGCGGCCATAGGCGCCGACGATGAGCCGTTCCTCCGCGGTCACCTGGCCGTTCTCGACCGTCAGCCGGGCGATCAACTGGTCCTTCAGCGCCCCGACGAACAGGTCGCCGCGCCATTGCGGCACCGCATCGCCGGTGTAGAAGGCCATGCCGGAAGGGGCGATCGACGGATCCCAGTAATGCACCGGCTGCTCATAGCCCTCCGCATGGGTCCCGACGCCGATCCGCGCGCCGGAATAGTGGCGGCCATAGGAAATCACCGGCCAGCCGTAATTCTTGCCGGCTTGCGGAATGTTGATCTCGTCGCCGCCGCGCGCGCCATGCTCGACGGTCCACAGAACGCCGGTGCCGGGCTCGATGGCCGCGCCCTGGATGTTGCGATGGCCGGTGGACCAGATCTCGGGCAGCGCCCGACCGCCGCCGGCAAACGGATTGTCGGCCGGGATCGATCCGTTGGCGGCGATCCGCAGCACGGAGCCGGCATGGTCGCGCGGATCCTGTGCCCGCTCGTCCTCGCCGCGATCGCCGAGGGTGACGAAGAGCGTGCCGTCGGGCGCCGGCACGATGCGCGCGCCGAAATGCCGCCCGCCGGAGGTCTTGCGGTTCATGCTCGCCAGAACCGTGACGTCTTCCAGCCGTGCCGCCTCCCCCTCGACGACCAGACGGGCACGGGCGGCGGCCGTTCCCGCCCCGCCCTCTCCCGGTTCGGAATAGGTGAGATAGACCGTGCCGCTCTCGGAGAAATCGGATGCCACGACGAGGTCGAGCAACCCGCCCTGCCCCGAGGCGCGCACCTGCGGCACGCCGGCGACCTCGACCCGCCTCTCCCCGTCGGGCGAGACCAGCAGCATGCGCCCGCCCACCTCGTTGACCAGCACGGAGCCGTCGGGAAGGAAGTCGAACCCCCAGGGGTGAGACAGGCCGGCAACAATGCGGGTCACGGAGAAGCTGACATCGCCGGCCCTGTGCACCGATTGGGCGGAAACGCTGGCGCAGGCGGCGACAAGAACCGCGCTGCCTGCCATGACGGTGAGTGCTGAGCGCAAGGAATCCTCCCCTAGCAGTGGCCCCGGGGTTAGCTAGGGTGCACAGGGAGAATGGCAAACGCCAAGCGGGCATCTGCAAGCGGCGGCCGGGCGCGGCGCGGCGGGTGCCGCGCCGTCCCGTGTGGTCCCGGACGGTCCCGTCACGCCGCCTGGCGGCCGTGCCGGGCCAGAACCTGATCAGCGGCCTTGCCGGTCAGTTCCGCCAGATGGTCGAAGCAGCTCGAATAGGTGGCAACCCCCGCCGTCGCCGAGCGCAGCTCGACGATCAGGCCGGAGAGCTCGCTTTCGGGCATCAGGGCGCGGACCTCGTCCCAGCCGCTCCAGCCCGGCCTTGCATCGAAGCCGAGCAACTGGCCGCGCCGCGCCGAGACGATGGCGTTGATCCGCGCCGTCGCCTCGCTGGGGCAGGCGATGGTCACCTGGTGGATCGGCTCCAGCAGCACCGGCCGGCACTCCGGCAGTCCCTCGCGCATCGCCTGGATCGCCGCCATGCGGAACGCCTGGTCCGAGGAATCGACGCTGTGATAGGAGCCGTCGGTCAGCGTCACGGCGATATCGACCGTCGGAAAACCGAGCGTGCCGGTCTTCAAGGCTTCCTCGACCCCCGCCCGCACCGAAGGGATGTACTGCTTGGGGACCACGCCGCCGGTGATCGTATCGGTGAAGACGAAGCCCTCGCCGCGCGCAAGCGGGCGGATCTCGATGGCGACATCGCCGAACTGGCCGTGGCCGCCCGACTGCTTCTTGTGACGGGCGCGCACGGACGCGCCGGCGCGGATCGTCTCGCGATAGGGGATCGCCGCCTCCCCCGTCTCCACCGTCAGCCCGTATTTGCCGGTCAGCCGCTCCAGCGCCACCCGCAGATGCATCTCGCCCTGGCCGTCGAGACGGGTTTCACTGGTGTCCTGCGCCTGGGTGACGACGAGTGCCGGATCCTCCTCGCACAGCTTGGTGAGCGCCGCCGACAGCTTGACCTCGTCGCGTCGCTCGCGCGGAGAGATGGCAAGGCCCAGAACCGGCGCCGACACGCTCAGCGGGGCGAGTTGCGGCGCCGGGGCTGTTCCCCCCAGCGTGTCGCCGGTCCTGACGCCGTCGAGCTTGCCGAGCCCGACCGTGTCGCCGGCCTCCGCCGGTGGCCGCTTGACCGCCTGCTGGCCCATCACCCGGTAGAAGCCGGAGATGCGCACCTGCTCGCCGTCGGGCCGGGTCAGCGTGTCGGCATCGGCGAGCCGGCCCGACAGCAGCCGGGCGATGGAGAGCTTGCCCGCATGCAGCGTATGGACGGTCTTGAGGATCTGCACCACCGGACCGTCGGTCTCCTCCAGACCGAGGCGGGCGCGGGTGGCGGCAACGCCCGGCGCGTCGTGACGCAGCGTCTTGAGCAGCCGGCCGACGCCGTTGCCATGTTCGGCCGAGCCGAACAGCACCGGGCAGATCAGCCCGTCCCGCATCTCGGTGCTGATGTCGGCGAAGATCCGCTCGCGCTCCGGCGCGATGTCCTCCAGCAGCGATTCCATCAGGACGTCGTCATGGTCGGCGAGCGTCTCCAGCATGGAGAAGCGCGCCTCCACTTCCCGCGCCATCGCCTCGTTGGGAATGTCGATGACCTGGCTTTCGGCGTGTTCGCGATAGACATAGGCGCGCTCGAGCGCCAGATCGATGAAGCCGGTGGCAATGCCCTCGTTCCAGATCGGGATCTGGCGCAGCACCAAGGGCACGGCCGAAGCCGGCTGCAACATCGCCAGCACGTCGCGCAGCCGCGAGCCGGTCTTGTCGATCTTGTTGAGGAAGAGCAGGCGCGGAATGCCGCGATCCTCCAGATGCTTGAGGATAACCTGCAAGGCCGCGACCTTCTTCTCGTCGGCCTCCGCCACGACCACCGCAAGGTCGATCCCCGGCAGGACGCCGGTCATGTCGCCGAGAAAATCGATCGCGCCGGGGCAATCGAGAAAGGTGAAGCGGTCGCCGAGATACTCCGCCTCGGCGGCGTTGACCTCGACGCTCATGGCATGGCCGCGCGCTTCCGGCGCGCCGTCCCCGACCGTGTTGCCGGCTCCGACCGATCCCTGCCTGGCTATGGCCCCCGTGCGGGCGAGCACTGCTTCCAGCAACGTCGTCTTGCCGCTGCCGAACGGCCCGAAGATCCCGATGCACCGGGGCCCGGTTTCTCTGCCGCCGGCTGCACCGCCATTCACCCTGTCTGCGCCCATGTCGCGTCTCCTTCTCCCGTCGGCCCCGCAGGGCCGCGTGTTGTCAGGAGGAGCCGGGCGCGGCTGACCTAGTGTGGTGAATTTGAAATACGCCTCATTTTTGCAGCGTGCCGGTGAGCGTATTTCAAGTTCGAAAACCACACTAGAAACATAGACTTGTTAGTCACCCTTTTGAATCTGAAGTTCGTTCAGAGCATGCCGAGAAATGTGACGAACTTCAGATTCGGGTGACTAGCGGCACCGCGCACCGGCACCGCCGCCCGCCGACAGCGGGCGGACACTTATCGTCGCGCCGAAATCGCGATGAACGCAAGGGAAACCTGTACCGCACTGCGGCAAGCTGCGGCAGGCCAGGGTCCCGGAAACGGCAGCGGCCGGCGGCATTGCTGCCGCCGGCCGCAGGACGCGGGACAATCCGTCGCGGCGTTTACGCGAGATTGCCGCAGAAGCGCTGGATGCGGGTGCAGGCCTCCTCCAGCGCCTCGGTGGAGGTCGCGTAGGAGATGCGGAAGTTGGGGCCGAGGCCGAAGGCCGAGCCCTGGACGACGGCGACGCCCTCGGCCTCCAGCAGTTCGGTGACGAAGTCCTCGTCGGTCTCGATCACCTTGCCGGACGGCGCGGTCTTGCCGATCGTGCCGGCGCAGGACGGAAAGACGTAGAACGCCCCTTCCGGCATCGGGCAGGTCAGCCCCTTGGCCTGGTTCAGCATCGACACGACGAGATCGCGGCGGGCCTTGAACACCTCGTTGTTGGCCGCAATGAAGTCCTGCGGACCGTTCAGCGCCTCGACCGCCGCCCACTGGGCGATGGAGCTCGGGTTGGAGGTCGACTGGGACTGCACCTTGGCCATCGCCTTGATCAGCTCGACCGGGCCGCCGGCATAGCCGATGCGCCAGCCGGTCATGGCATAGGCCTTGGAAACGCCGTTCACCGTCAGGGTGCGGTCGTAGAGCTTGGGCTCGACCTGGGCCGGCGAGGTGAACTCGAAGCCGTCATAGACGAGGTGCTCGTACATGTCGTCCGACATCACCCAGACATGCGGGTGCCGCAGCAGCACGTCGGTCAGCGCCTTGAGCTCGTCACGGGTATAGGCGGCGCCCGACGGGTTCGACGGCGAGTTGAAGATGAACCACTTGGTCTTCGGCGTTATCGCCGCCTCCAGCGCCTCGGCGGTGATCTTGAAGGTCGACTTGTCGGCCTCGACGATCACCGGCTCGCCGCCGGCCAGCAGCACCATGTCCGGGTAGCTAACCCAGTACGGCGTCGGAACGATCACCTCGTCGCCCGGATTGATGGTGGCGATCAGCGCGTTGTACAGCACCTGCTTACCCCCGGTACCGACGGTGATCTGCGAGGGCTCGTAGGTCAGGCCGTTCTCACGGCTGAACTTGGCGCAGATCGCCGCCTTCAGCTCGGGGATACCGTCGACGGCCGTGTATTTCGTCTTGCCCTCGGTGATCGCGGCGATCGCCGCCGCCTTGATGTTCTCCGGCGTGTCGAAATCGGGCTCGCCCGCGCCGAGGCCAATGACGTCGCGCCCGGCGGCCTTGAGTTCGCGAGCCTTGTTGGTCACGGCGATGGTAGCGGACGGTTTGACGCGCGAAAGTGCGTCGGCAATGAAGCCCATGATGCTCTCCCGATGAGGCAATTGCCCGATAAGGCAGGGATTGAAAGCGCGCGGGAGACTACTTCCCGCACCCCGGCCACGCAAGGGAAGATGGTGCGCACGGCCAAGGTTTTGCGCGCAAGACAACGACCCGGCGCGCCCCGAGGATCGCTTTGCCATCTATCCCGTCGGCCGTTGCGAACGCAGCCGGGCCACGCGGCCCGGCGTAAGCTAGTGCTTGGTCTCGATCAGCAGGTAATGCGTCGGCCCGCTCTCGATCAGCATCACGCGCATGCGCTTGCTGCGCGTCACTCCGTCGAAGCCGCTCACGGTCGCCTGCAGCGGCGTGTTGCCGCCCTTGCGGGCGTGATCGACCAGCGTGACGAAGGTCTTGGGATGCAGCATCGTCTCGGTGATCGGCGCGGATTCCATCAGTTGCTCGGTCACGGCAAAGGTCTTGCGCGCCGCGTTATTTGCCGAGACCAGCATCCGGGTGCGGACATCGACGACGAGCATCGGCGCATAGACGCAATTGAAGATCTGCTGGAAGTCGACCCCGCGCTCCTTGACCTTGGTGGCCGAGAAGACGATGCCGCCGAGCCCGGCCGAGACGCGGAACGGGATCACGTCATAGTTCAGCGTGAAGGAATCGCCGCTCGCCAGGAAGAACCGCTTGCTGCCGTCCATCGGCGCGCGCCGCGCCAGCGCCGTCAGCACCACCGAGGCCAGCGTCTTGCCGACCCGGTTGGGGATATGCGCAATGTTGCGACCGATGCACAGCGAGGCGTCGGGGATCTCGAACAGTTTGTTGAAGGCATCGTTGGCGTAGCGCAGGTAGCCGAAGCTGTCGACGACGAGCACCGACTTCTCGCTGTCCTCCACCAGATGCCGGATCAGCGGCGCGACACCGCGCACCGCCGTCCCGTTGGCCTCGTCCTCGACCTCCGAGCCGGAGACCGCGATGACGAACGTGCGCCCGCCCTCCGCCTGATAGCGCATCGCGACCAGCGACAGGCCGGCGCCGAGATCGTCGCCGCCGAGTTCGATCGGCCCGGCGGATCCGCCTTTCACCGCCTGCTGGATCAGCCCGAGGATCTGTTTCTGGTCGTTCTGGGCCATGTGGCGCATGGCCGTCGACAGCGACGCCTCGTTCAGTCCCGAGCGGTGTTCGAAATCGAGCGAGCGCGGCTCCAGCCAGACGACCCGCTTGGCCTGGATATCGACCATGAAGAACGACAGGCCAGCGATCGACATTGCCGGCGCCCCGCTTGCGCCGGGCACCGGCCGCACGACAGCCTCGCCGTCCGGGTCTCCAACCTCAGGCGGGCGGGCGCTCTTCTCCATTGCATCCATTTGGCTTTTCCGGTTGCTTGCGGGCGAGCCGGGGCCGGCGCGCACAGGACCTCTAACTGTCTGGTTTCCATCCTGACCGGGAGCTCCTGAGATTCGGTAAAGCCGAAGCTCGAAATTGACCGGAACCCGAAGATCGGCCCTGCCTTGGTTCTGCCGCGAAATGACACCGGAAGCGCCTGAAAGGCGGCTTGGGGAAGTCCAACTCGCCGATCACCTTGCCAGCATCAGGCACGTCCGTTTGGTCGGAGATAAGTCATGCGTTCCAGTACCCGGTCATCCCGCTCCCGCTTCGGCAGGACATTCAATGCCCTCGCGGTTGCCGTGCTCGGCGCCCTCCCCGCCCTGCTGATCGCCTCCAGCGCCCGTGCCTCCGGCAGTTCCTTCGTCGAGGACTGGACCATGGGTGTCCTGCTTCTCGCCTTCGGCAGCATGCTCGTTCTGGTGACCATGCTGGGCAAGCGCCTGTCGCAGGGTCTGGCGAGCGGCAGCCGCCTGCGCTCCGACGCCCGGGGAGAGCGCTGATGCGCAGCCCGTCGCCCAGCCTTGCCGACCGCATGCCCGCGCAGAACCGCCGCGACGAGGGTCATGGTGCCCTCCTGCTCGCCGCGGCCATCGGCATCGGCCTGCTCTTCGCCGGCACGCTGACCGTGTTCGGCGAGCCGCTGACCCACTCCCTCAAGGATCTGGCCCTCAAGGATCTGGCCTCGGCCGCCGCCCCTGCCGACCCCTCCCGCTGAACATGCATGCGGCCGTCCTTTCGGCCTCGTTCTTTCCACCATTGGCAAAGCGCCCTGCCAGCGCGTAGGCTCTTGCAGGGACGGGCCGTATCCCCCCACGCCCCGGATCTTGCGATGGATCAAGGATCCGGCGGCGGGGAACGGCAATGGTCCTGACAGGGACGGATTCCGGAGGCAGGCCGACAGGCGCCCCACGGGGCCACGAGCTGGTGTGCATCGCACGCGGCCCGTGCGGGCGGGGTCCGGTTCCCCTTGCGACGGGAGCGGAGTTCGAGCCATGGCGGTCAACCTGACACTTTCCCCGGCAACCATGCGCATGCTGGTGCAGAAGGCCCGCGCCGCATCCGCATCGGCGCTGGACGGCGGCTATGACGACGGCCGCGACCGGGAGATCGAGTTCGACGTCGACAGCCTGCAGGACACCCATGCCCATGACGGCCTCGCCGAAGAAGAAACCGAGGACCTGTCGGCCGAGGAACTGAGGGAACTCATCGAAGATCTTAACGTCGATGAGGCCGCCGAACTCGTCGCCACCGTCTGGATCGGCCGCGGCGACTACGAGGCGGACGACTTCGACCAGGCTGTCGAGGATGCGCGCGAACGTGCCCTTGGATCAACCGCCAAGTATCTGATCGGAATGCCACTTCTTGCCGATCACCTGGAGGCGGGGTTGGACGCTCTCGACCTCTAGGGTCGACCCGCTCCACAGGCGCCAGCCTTTTCTCTGGATATCCGTGCCTGCCGCGCCACCGGGGGGTTTACAGATTGTTAACCATGACGGTTAACTCTCCGATGGCGCGAAAACAGGTCGGAGACACCGCATGAGCTTCACGGATCGCAGCCAGAACGACGAAAAAGCCGGTGCCTATGCCGACATGCTGACGAGCGCCAAGCCCTCTCCCTGGCCCATCGCCCTGCGCGTGACCAGCGCCGCCCTGCTGCTGACCCTGATCATCTGCTACGCCTTCCCCAACGGCTGATTTCGCGCGTCGGATCAACCCGCTTGCAGGGGGCTCCGCTTTCCGATAGCGCAAGCTGATGAGCCGCACCCTTGCCAATTCCCTCCTGCTTCTGACCGCCCTGATCTGGGGCTCCGCCTTCGTCGCGCAGGCGACGGCGATGAAGCATCTCGGCCCCCTGACCTTTACCGGCCTCCGCTTCCTGATGGCCGCGCTCGCCGTCCTGCCCTTCGCCCTGGCCGAGGCGCGCCTGCGCCGCGACCGGCCGCTGGACCTGCGCAGCGCAGCGGCCTTCACCGGGCTCGGACTGGTGTTCTTCGCGGCGATCACCCTGCAACAGGTGGGCCTGCTCACCACCACCGTCACCAATGCCGGCTTTCTCACCGGCATCTATGTGGTGCTGACGCCGCTGGTGGCGCTGGCAGCCTTCCGCGAAATGCCGCATCCGATTGTCTGGCCGGCCTCGCTGGTGACGCTCGCCGGCATCTACCTGCTCGGCGGCGGCGCGCTTTCCGCGCTCACCACCGGCGATCTGCTGATGCTGGTCTGCGCGGTCTTCTGCGCCCTGCATGTCGGGCTGATCGGCAGCGTCGTGCGCCACTGCGCCCGGCCCGTGCTGCTGTCGGTCTGGCAGTTCGCCGTGGTGGGAACGGCGGCGATTATCCCCGGCCTGCTGCTGGAGCCGGTGAGCCTTGCGGCCGTGCTCGCGGCCTGGCCAGAGCTGCTCTACACGGGCCTCGTCTCCGGCGGCCTCGCCTTCACCCTGCAGGCCATCGGCCAGCGCTGGACACGGGCGGCCGATGCCGCGATCCTGCTGTCTTCCGAGGCGCTGTTCGCCGCCCTGTTCGGCGCGCTGCTGCTGGGCGAGCGGCTGGGACCGACGGGGCTTGCAGGCTGTGCGCTGATCTTCGCCGCGATCCTCGCCGTCCAGTTGGTGCCGATGCTTGCCCGCCCGCGGCGGGCAGCGCCTGCCGCACCCACCCTTGCGCCGACCGCTGCCGCCAAACCGGAGCCGGCGACCTCCGCCTGAGGAAACGGCCCGACCGTCGCACAGGAGACGAACTGCCGTGACCGACATCGTCCCGCCCCCCGCAGGCCGCTCCCCCGGACGGATCGACGCCCTGGACGCGGCGCGCGGGCTCGCGCTCGCGACGATGGCCGTCTATCACTTCTCCTGGGACCTGAAATGGTTCGGCGTCGTCGACTGGCCGGTCGATTCGGCCGTCGGCTGGCGGGCCTTCGCCATGGCCATCGCCGCAAGCTTCCTGTTCCTGGTCGGCGTCGGCCTGGCGCTGGCCTATCGCGAGGGCCTGCCCCCCCGCCATGCCCTTTGGCGGGCGGGGCGGATCGCGCTGGCCGCCGCCGCCATCAGCCTGGCCACCTATGCGGCGCTCGGCGACCAGTATGTGCGCTTCGGCATCCTCCACGCGATCGCCGCCGGATCGCTGCTGGCGCTGCCGGCCCTGCGCGCACCGCTGTGGCTGGTGACCGGCCTCGCCCTTGCGGCGCTGGCGCTGCCGCACCTGGTCAGCGTGAGCTTTCCCGGCGATGCCTGGTTGATGTGGAGCGGCCTTGTCGCCGCCCCGCCTCTGTCGGTCGACTATGTGCCGCTGCTGCCGTGGATCGCGCCGATCTTCGCAGGCATCGTCGCGGCGCGCGTGGGGCTTGCCACCGGTGTCTTCGCACGGCTGTCGCACTGGACCGCGCGGGGGGCGCCCGCCCGTCTCGCCGCGCTTGCCGGCCGCCACTCGCTGCTCGTCTATCTCTTGCACCAGCCGATCCTTTTCGGCCTGGTGTGGACGGCGGCCAGTCTCGGACTGACGCCCGACCGCGCCGCCGCGACCTTTGTCGAGCAATGCGTCCAGAGCTGCACCCTCACCGGCGAGGAAGCCGCCTGCCGCAGCACCTGCTCCTGCACCGTCGAGGCGCTGCAGGCCGACGGCACCTGGGCGGCGCTGCTCGCCCGCCCCGACGATGCCGCGCTCAACGACCGGCTGGCCGAACGCTACCGCCTGTGCCGCGACCAGGCGCAGTAGCGGCCCTCACCGGAACGTGACACAGGTCACTTCGCGGCCCACCGTGCAAACGCATTCTCATGCTACAGTCACGAGGCGAGCAGGGACCACCACAGACATGACGGCACAGGCACGATCCGACCGGCGGGATGCCACCGACCGGCCGCCGCAGCCCTGTCCCACGGGAGCCACAGGATGATCCGGCAGGAATGGACCGTCGGGCTGATGACCGGCACGGTGCTGGACGGCAATATCGACGTGGCGCTGCTGCGCAGCGACGGCGAGAGCATCGCCGAATTCGGCCCCTGGACGCTGGCGCCCTATCCGGACGGCCTCAGGCCCCTGCTGGTCGAGACCCTGGCACAGGCGGCCGACTGGGGGTTTTCCGGCGACGAGCCGGCGATCTTCGCCGAGGCCGAGGCCCGTGTCACCGAAGCCCAGAGCGAGGCGGTCGCCAGGTTTCTCGAGAAGGTCGGCCTGCCGCGGGCGGAGGTCGCCGCCATCGGCTTCCACGGCCAGACCGTGCTGCACCGCGCGCCGACGCCGGGCCGCAAGGGCCGCACCCGCCAGCTCGGCGACGGCGCCGCCATGGCCCGGCAACTCGGCATCACGGTCGTCAACGATTTCCGCAGCGCCGACATGGCCGCTGGCGGCCAGGGCGCGCCGCTGGCCGCGATCTACCACGCCGCCCTGCTGAAGCGCGCGGATGCCGGCCCCGAGACCGCGGTGCTCAATCTCGGCGGCGTCGCCAACATCACCTGGGTCGATGCGGACGGCGTGCCGCACGCCTTCGACACCGGCCCGGCCAACGCGCCGCTCAACGACTGGATCGGCCGCAAGGACCTCGGCGGCATGGATCGCGACGGACGGATCGCCGCCACCGGCAGGGTCGACGAGGCGCGGCTCGCCCGCCTGTTCGAACATCCCTATCTCGCCGCCCCCTATCCCAAGTCGCTCGACCGCAACGACTTCACCTCGGCCATGGCCGACGGCCTGTCGGACGCGGACGGCGCGGCGACGCTGACCGCCTTCACCGCCGGCGCGGTCGACAGGGCGCTCGCCCGCCTGCCGCAGCGCCCGCAGCGGCTGGTGCTGTGCGGCGGCGGCCGCCACAACCCGGTCATGCGCCGCGAGATCGCCGAGCGCGCACGTGTCGAGGTGCTGATGTCGGAGGATCTCGGCTGGCGCGGCGATGCCGTGGAGGCCGAGTGCTTCGCCCTGCTCGCCGCCCGCACCCTGCGGGCCCTGCCGATCAGCTTTCCGACCACCACCGGCGTCGCCCGTGCCCTCGGCGGCGGCGTCGTCCACGCAGCGCCGGCATACCTGCAGGCCGGTGCCCGATGACCCTGCGACCGCCACAGAGCCTGCGGCCGCGCCGCGCGGACGACCTGCTCCAGGATCCCTTCCGCGAGGAAGCGGCGGCCGAGCGTGTCGCCTCGCTGGTGCGGCTCAACCGGGCGCTGGCGAGCGCGCTGGAGCGGCTGGAGAGCGCCGCCCGCCGGTTCCGCGAAGCCGGGCGCGAAGCCCGCGACGAGGCGCGCCGGCACTGGCGCCGCCGCCATGCCGAGGCCGGCGAGGCACTGTGGAACGTGCTGATCCAGCGCGAGACGTGCGGCCTGCATCGCCACGAGGGGTACTTGCGCGAATTCGGCGTGCCCGGCTCTGTGCACCTGCTGATGGGGCCGGCGGCAACGGCAATGGATCCGCCCGATCCGCCGCCGCTCGCCGACCCCGCCCCCGCCGCTCCAGACCGGACATCGCACCCTGCATGACCCCGTTTCCGCCCTCCACAGCCACCCCTTCGTGGGACGAAGGCAACACCTTGCGAAATGTTCTCTCCGGCCGGACGACAAATGCGAGACAAGCCTTCCCACGGAGCAAGCCCCCGGTATATGGACAGGGCTTCCAAAATCCCCAGCGCCGGACCGCCGTGCCGACCATGAGCAGACTTCTTGCCCGAAGCCGGAAAGCGGCTGTCAACGCGGCGCTCGCCACCATGCTGCTGGCCTTCGTGCCGGCGCCGGAAGGGCCGCGCGGCCTGCCGTCGATGACGGGTCAGGCGCAGGCCGCAACCACCGTGCCGCCCGGCAACCGCTCCGCCGCGCAGCCGCGCATCCCCTTCGCCTCCGCCCGGCGCACCGCCGCCGGCGGATCGGGCTATGAGGCCAAGTTCGACCGGATCATCGGCGTGCTGCGCCGCGACACCCGGCTGATCCGCGACATCAAGCGCGTCGCCGATCTCTACGGCATCGATCCGGTGCACATGCTCGGCGCCATCGTCGGCGAGCACACCTATAATTACGACAGCCTGGACAGCGCCCAATCCTACTACGTCAAGGCGCTCAGCTATGCCGGGATCCGCATGGAATTCTCGCTCGGCGGCGAGCATGTGCAGGATTTCGTCGAACGGCCGCAGTTCGAGCGCTGCAATGCCGGGCGCAGGGACACCAACACGCTGTGGAACTGCTACCAGCGGGTCTGGAACGCCACCTTCCGCGGCAACCGCGTGGACGGCATCCGCTATCCGGACAAGACCTTCAACGAGGCGTTCTTCCAGCCGCTCTTCGCCGGCCAGAGCTTCGGGCTCGGGCAGCTCTCGCCGCTGACCGTGCTGATGATGAGCGACAAGGTGGCGAGCACCAGCGGCCTTGCCAAACTGTCGCCGCGCGACGAGCAGGAAATCTACCGCGCGGCGATGGATCCGGGCCGCTCGCTCCACTATATGGCGGCGATCCTGCGCGATGCCATCGACGCCTACAAGTCGGTCGCCAATGTCGACATCTCGAAGAACCCTGGCATCACGTCGACGCTCTACAATCTCGGCGACCCCTGGTCGCGCGCCGCGGAATACCGGCGCCGGCGCGCCGCCGGCACCCAGCCCTGGCCGGTCGAGAACTACTATGGCTGGCTGGTAAACGACAGGATCGAGGTCCTGCGCGGGCTTCTGTAGCCGCCGCCGAGCACCGGGCGCGGAGCCGCCTCACCTCAGATACGGATTGGTGCGCCGCTCGTGGCCGATGGTCGAGGCCGGACCGTGGCCGGGCAGGAAGGTCACGTCGTCGCCGAGCGGCAGCAGCTTGTCCCGGATCGAGGCGATCAGCGTCTCGTGATTGCCGCCCGGCAGGTCGGTGCGCCCGACGGAGCCGGCAAACAGCACGTCGCCGGAAATCGCAAAGCGCAGCTCCGGGTCGAAATAGACCAGATGGCCCGGCGCATGGCCCGGACAATGCAGCACCTGGAAGCTGCGGCCGGCCATGGTCAGGTCGTCGCCTTCCGACAGAAAGGTGTCCGGCTCGACCGAGCGGGCCTCGCCGACGCCGAACTCGCGCGCCTGCTGCTCGACCCGCTCCAGCAGCGGCCGGTCCGCCTCGTGCGGCCCCAGCACCGGCACCGCCAGCCGCTCGGCAAGGTCCGCCGCGCCGCCGACATGGTCGATATGGCCGTGGGTGAGCACGATCTTCTCCACCTTGACCCCGTGCTCGGCCAGCGCCCCGAGGATCCGCTCGACATCGCCGCCCGGGTCGATCACCGCCCCGGCCTTCGTCTCCCGGTCGAAGATCACCGAACAGTTCTGCTGGAAGGCCGTAACCGGGATGACGATGATCTGGATGGGTGGCTCCTGGCCCTGCGGTTCCGACATGACGGCTCCCGTGTTGGGGGTTACGCTGGCGCGGCACACTCGCCCTGACGGGGCCGCTGACACGCGCTCAGGTAACCCGTCGGCTGCCGATCTGGCAACCGCCGGCGACGGAAATGCCCGGCCCGCGCCGCCTGTCCTGTCATTTCCGGCAGGGCAAATGCCGCGCTGCAGCCTCTCTCCTTCGGAAAAAACCGTCACACACGCGGATTGCAAGGGTTTTCCTTGCCCGAAAGGCGCCTGAGACCGTATGATATTCACGCGGTTGGCAAGGCTGGAGCGGTGCGCGGGTGCCGAAAGCATGAGTTCGGGCGGTTCGGCAAGACACAAGTCATCCAAATTGGTCACGCTGCACGCTCGCGACGGTTTTCCCTTGGGGAAATCGGGCGCGGCGATGTGGCGGGCAGCCGCATGTGGACCCTGGCGTGGCAAGGACTGAGAAGGCAGCCCTGCGCCGGAAGATGGTGATCTGCGAGCCTGCTGCTGTGGCAGGCCGTTACAAGGTGATGTGAACATGGAAGACTGGCGTTCGGACAATCGTCGGCAGGGAAAGCGGCGCGGCGGTTCGAAGGACTATGGTGGGGACGGGGACGAGTTCGACGCTGGTTTCGACCATGGCAAACGCAACAAGCCCGAACGCGGCGGACGGCGTGACAGTTTCGGAGAAGCCGGTTGGACTGCCCCGGAGCCGGGCCTTGCGCCGGAAGAGCCTTATGCGCCGGCTGACCGGTTTGGCGGCGGCGGTGATCGCGGCCCGCGCGGCGGCGGCTTCGGCGGCCCCCGCGAAGGCGGCGATCGCGGTCCCCGGCGCGGCCCTCCGGCCGAGCGTGGCCCGCGCCAGACCGGTGTCGTGAAGTTCTTCAAGTCCGACAAGGGCTTCGGCTTCATCATGCCGGACAATGGCGATGCGGACGTCTTCGTGCACATCTCGGCGGTCGAGCGCTCCGGCCTCACCAGCCTGGACAGCGGCCAGCGCGTCTCCTTCGAGACCGAGCCGGACCGGCACGGCAAGGGTCCCAAGGCTGTCGAACTGAAGATCGAGGAAGGCGGCGGCGAGGAGGTCTGAGCGACCTTCCGACGTGCCGACCTTCGCAAGGAACTGCCGCGCGCTCGGGCCTGCGGCACCCATGCGAACCGACATGGCGGCGGCCAGCGATGGCCGCCGTCTTTCGTTTCGCCCGCCCCCGAAGCCTCGTCGCTCCGCCGGCTGCCTCCCGAGGGGCACCGGAACCGGCCGTGCCTGCAGCCGAGTTCGCGGCCGAGGTTCGCGCAACGGGAAGACTTGCAAGCCGCGCGGCAAGCAGCCATAGACCGGACATGATCGACATTCGCCCCTTCACACCTGCGGACACCGACGCCGCGCTCGCCGCCAACGAGGCGAGCCTGCCGGCCGTCAACAGCCTGACCCCGGACGAGTTGCGCGCCCTGGCAGCACAGAGCCGCCACACGCTGGTGGCCACTGGGCCCGACGGCCTCGTCGGCCTGATGGTCTGCCTCGACGAGACCGCCGACTATGACAGCCGCAACTTCGCCTGGCTGAAGCAGAACCTCGGACGGTTCTCCTATGTCGACCGGATCGCGCTGGCGCCTGCCGCGCGCGGCTCGGGCACCGGCGAGCGGCTCTATCGCGCGTTGCTCCAGCGACTGGCGGCCGATCCCGAGCGGGCCGGACTGCCGCTCGCCTGCGAGGTCAACACGCGGCCGGCCAATCCCGGCTCGCTGCGCTTCCACCAGCGGCTCGGCTTCGCCGAGATCGGCGCGAGCGATCATGGCGACAAGGCGGTCGTCTATCTGGCCCGGGCGGTGACGCTCGCGGAACAGGAAGGAGCTTCAGCGTGAACTATCGGCACGCCTTCCATGCGGGGAATATCGGCGATGTGCTCAAGCACGCGACGCTCGCCCGCATCCTCACCTATCTGAAGACCAAGGACGCACCGTTCCGGGTCATCGACACCCATGCCGGCCTCGGGCTCTACGACCTGACCAAGGGCGACGCCCAGCGCACCGGCGAATGGAAACAGGGCATCGCCCGGGTCCTGGAAACCCCGCAGCCGCCGAAGGTCGCGGACCTGCTCGCGCCCTGGCTCGATGTGGTGCGTGAGGTCAACGGCTGGTCGGAGGGGGGAAGCGGCAGGCTGACGCTCTATCCCGGCTCGCCGCTGCTCGCCCGCAAGCTGATGCGCGACCAGGACCGGCTGACGGCGACGGAACTGCATCCGCTCGATGCCGCCAAGCTTGCCGAGCTCTTTGACGGCGATCACCACACCAAGGTGATCGAGCTCGACGGCTGGCATGCGATCAAGAGCTTCGTGCCGCCGAAGGAGAAGCGCGGGCTGATCGTCGTCGATCCCGCCTTCGAGGAGCCGGACGAGTTCGAACGCCTCGCCTCCGGCCTCTACAAGGCCTGGCGGCGCTTCGGCACCGGTGTCTACATGGCCTGGTATCCGATCAAGGACCGCAAGCTGATCAAGCGCTTCTACGACGCGATGTCGGTCTCCGGCATCACCCGGATCTCGGTCGCCGAGCATCTCGCCGGACGTCCCGCGCCGGACAAGCCGATGGCCGGCAGCGGGCTGATCATGATCAACGCGCCGTGGGTGCTGAAGGGCGAGCTGGAAATCCTGCTGCCCTGGCTGACCGAAACCCTGCAACAGGGGCGCGGTGCCGAGTGGAAGGTCTTCGACCTGACCGGCGAATAGCCGGACATGGCGGCGGACGCGAGCGCGACGGGCGCTTGACCGGGGCTGCCCGCTGACGCATCGTCCACAAGCTCAGACGTGCCCCGAGGAGACCGCCGCATGACCGCCATCATCCGCCCGCTTCTGCGCAGCCTGTCTGGCGCCGCGCTGGCCGCCCTGCTGGCCCTGCCGGCAACCGCCGGCGAGCGGCCCTACTTTTCCTGGAACAGCGACCCGCGCGTGCCCGAATGCGAGGCGATGTCGGTGCAGGGCGCCGTCATGGGCCACATTGCCCGCGCCGATCCGGACTATGGCCGCGGCCTCAAGATCCGCGACATGCACCGGATCGTCGAGACCGGCTACAGGGTCAACCAGCCGAGCCCCTATGCCCGCCGCTATTGCGAGGCCCGGGCGCGGATGAGCGATGGCCACGAGCGGCGCGTCTACTACGCGATCATGGAGCATAGCGGCTTCGTCGGCGTCTCGTGGAACCTGCAGGCCTGCGTCGCCGGTCTCGATCCCTGGCGGGTCTATGACGCCCGCTGCCGGACAGTTCGTCCCAACTGAGCAGGCCCCGACACGGCGGGATAGGCGCGATGCGACAGCCCGGCCCTGCGCCGCTCCGACGGGCGCGTGTCCACCTCCGGGGCACGGCTTTCACGGTGCTGCTGCTGGCGCTTGCCTGCCTGCTGACGGGCGCGGGGCGGGTCGAGGCGCGAGACGCCGGCCGCTTCGACTACTATGTCCTCGCCCTGTCCTGGTCGCCCTCCTACTGCGCCCGCGCCGGTCGCTCCGCCGATCCGATGCAATGCCGGGCGGCGCGGCCCTTCCGCTTCGTGCTGCATGGGCTGTGGCCGCAATATGAGCGCGGCTACCCGGAGTTCTGCCGGCTGCCGCAGGGCAGCGACCTGTCGCGCGAGACCATCGAGCACATGCTCGACATCATGCCGAGCCGGGGGCTGGTCCGCCACCAGTGGCGCAAGCACGGCAGTTGCAGCGGGTTGGAGGCGGAGGCCTATTTCGATCTGTCCCGCCAGGCCTTCGCCAGGGTGAAGATCCCCGCCGCCTTCGCCACCACGGCGGCCGGCGGGCAGATGTCGCCCGATGCGGTGGAAACCGCCTTCCGCCTCGCCAATCCGGGCCTGCGCGACAATGCCATCGCCGTCACCTGCGAAGGAGGGCGGCTGAGCGAGGTGCGGGTCTGCCTGACGCGGGATCTCCAGTTCCGCTCCTGTCGCTGGGTCGACCGGCGCGGCTGCACCCAGAGGCAAATCAATGTCCCTCCCCCCGCTCGCTGACCGTTGCCACCCTCACCCAGGCCGGGCCGCGCGCGCGGCCGTCCTCGCCCTTGGCCTTGCCGCCGGGATGCCGCCCGCCGCCGCATTGGCCGAGGCCTTCGGCGACTGGCGGCTCGACTGCGCGACGCGCGAGGCCTGCCGCCTGTCCGTCGAGGGCCGCGAGGAGGTGACCGGCGAACCGCGCTTCACCCTGGCGCTCGCCGCCAGCGGCCAGGCTCTGGCGCTGGAATTCGCCTCCCGCGGGCCGCGCCCGGATGACGGCCGCGCCATGCAATGGGAGGTCGATGGCCAGTTGCTGCATGTGCTGCGCCCCGGCGAGTTCGCGCTGCATGGCGATGTCCGCCGCCTCTTCGTCACCGATGGCGCGGCCGGGCGCAAGCTCCTGGCGGCCATGCGCAAGGGTACGCGCCTGCGCATCTCCTATCTCGACGCGGTGGCCGAGGCGCATGACGCGGTGTTCTCGCTGGACGGGCTGACGGCAGGACTGCAGGCGCTGGCCGGCAAGGCGGAGCTTGCCGCATCGCCGCCGGTCGCAGCGCCGGCGCTCGCGGAAGTCGCCGCTCCCTCGCGCAGCGAAGCGGTTGCCGCTCTCGGCATTCCCTATGCGGTGCTGGAACGCCACGCCCGCACCAGCGACTGCGAGAGCACCGACAGCAGCGCCTTCCGCAACGTCGACATCCCCATCGCCGCACTCGGGCAGACGGCGGTGCTCTACGCCCTTCCCTGCACGGTGTCCGGCCGAACGGTGACCTATCGCCTCTACCTGCGCGACACCGGCGAGATCGGCGGCCTCGAAACCCTGTTCTTCGCCCTGCACGACCCGCGCTTCGGCTGGATCGGCACGGACCTGCTGGCCAATGTCGGCTTCGACGATGTGTCGAGAACCTTGCGGGCCGACTATGCCGGCCCGTCGGACCGGACCTGCGGCTATCGCGCCGCCTGGTCGTGGCAGGACCATGCCTTCCGCCTGGAAAGTTTCGAGGGACCCGGAGACTGCCGCGACGCTGGAAATCCGGGGCGCTGGCAGCGTCATCATCCCCGCTGAGGCCGACCACTCAACCGGACTACCGGCGCAGCATCTCGTCCAGCTTCTGCCTGACCTGCTGCGGCGAGGCGCGCAAGGGGTCCGCGACCATCGCCAGGGCCGGCGTCTTGTCCGAGATCACCTCGTTCACCGCCTGATGATAGCGGCTCAGCGGCATGTCGAGGATGTCCGGACGGTAGGGCGCAAGCGAGGGGCCGGACACCGCGTAGACCGCGGCCGACAGAAACAGCGCCTTGCAAAACGCTCCGAGCGGAGAGTGAAGCGACAGCCGCATGTCGGGCCCCTTGCGCGTGAGGGAGAAGGCGGAGAGGCCGCTTGCGGCCCCCGTGATCCCCAAGTGATCCCCACGCTAGAAACCGCCCTTTAACGAGACCTTACCGTGCTCCCGACAATTCGCCTCAACAACGTGCTGAAACCCTTGTTGTTTTTCAAGCCGTGGACAAACAACGCAAAACCGCGTTAACCAGAGAGATGCCATCCTGAAAAAAGCTGGCACTCCTTCCCCGTCCCCCGCAAGGCGCGCCCTGCGGCTTCAGTCCCACACCATCCGATCCGCGCCACAGCAACACCGGAGGTTTCCCGTGCTCGTGCTCCGCTCCTCCCCGCCCTCGCCCTTCGGCCGCAAGGTCAAGATCGCGGCCGCCGTCCTCGGCCTCAAGGACCGCATCACGGTCGAGATGACCGACACGCTCGATCCGCAGGATTCGATTCGCGGCCAGAACCCGCTCGGCAAGATCCCCGCCTTGGTGCGGGAGGATGGCAAGGTGCTGTTCGACAGCCGGGTGATCCTGGACTATCTCGACCACCTGGCCGGTGGCGGCCGCATCATCCCGACCGGCGAGGCCCGCTTCGACGTGCTGTGTCTTGCAGCTCTTGCCGACGGGCTGATGGATGCCGCCCTGCTGCAGGTCTACGAGGCGCGTTTCCGCCCCGAGGAACGCCGCCATGCCGACTGGCTCGCCTATCAGGGCGAGAAGGTGACCCGCGCACTCGCCGTTCTTGAGGCGAACCCGCCGGCGGCGCTTGCGGCCGGTGCCACGCCCGATGTCGGTCAGATCGGCGTCGCCTGCGCGCTCGGCTATCTCGACCTGCGCTTCGGCGGCGCCTGGCGGGCCGATCACCCGAAGCTGGTCGCCTGGCTCGACGCCTTCGAGGCGGCCGTGCCGGCCTTTGCCGAGACCCGCATCGCCGCGTGAGGCCTCCCCTCACGCCAATACGGGATATCCGAGCGCGGCCGCCTGCCGGTCGCGCTCGGCGATGACCGCATAGTCCTGGACATCGAAAGCGACGAAGCCCCGCAGCGACAGCGCCGTGCGCAGGTCGCTGGTTGCCGCCTCGATCGCCGCCACCACCGCCCGTCGCAGGACCGGAACCCACGCGTGATTCGCCCGTGCCGTGATCAGCGGCAGGCCCGGCGTCGGCGGCGTCTCCAGCAGCACCCGCACCTTGCGCGCCGCCGGCTCATGCGCCTGCGCCAGACGGAAGCTCACGGCATCGAGCGTGGCGGCGTCGGCCTGCCCGCCGGCCACCGCCTGCAGGGCGGCGCGGTGGGAGCCGGTCTCGATCACGCCGGAGAAGAACGCCCGCCCCTTGGCAAGCGGTGCCAGAAGATGGCGCAGCGCGCCCTCTCCCGATTGCGAGCCCGAATGATTGTAGGCGAGCCGCGCGCCCTTCAGATCGGCGAGCGTTGCCGCCGCGCTGCCCTGCGGCACGACCACCACCGAGCGGTAGTGGCCGGGCGGACAGCCGTCGAGGCCATAGTCGGGTGAGCCCAGCACGCAAACCGCCTCCGCCAGATGGCGCACCAGCGGCAGCCCGCAGGTCTGGCCGATCAACAGGGCGGGATCGCGCCAGGCCGGTAGGAGCTCGCGCCCGCGCTCCAGCCGCGCCGGGGCGGCGAGGCCGTGATCGCAAAGCGCCTCGCGCAGGAGGGACCAGAAGCGGTCGGTCTCGCTCCGCACCTCCGGCCAGTCATACATCGGCAGGAAAGCGAAGCCTGCGGGTTTGACGGAGGGAGAGGACACGCGGTGCCTGTCTGCTGGGAACAGTCGGAGAGGTGACGACGGGACCTTAGGAAGCAAACCGGAGAGAGGCAACCCGCCCGCAACACTGTAAAACGGCGCGGGATCCTGCAGAAACGACAACGGGGAGCCGATGTGGCTCCCCGTCGTGCAGTCCGTGCCGCAAGCGGCTCAGAACTTGTAGCTGACGCCGAACCGGACCTGATTGTTGTCCAGACGGGTCCTGTAGGTCTGGCCGCCGAGCCCGAACTTCGTGGTACCGTAGTCCTGGTACTGGTATTCCAGGCGCGCCGTGATGTTCTCGGTGACGGCACCTTCGACACCGGCACCCAGCGTCCAGCCGATACGCGCCACGCTCTTGGAGGCGCCGTTTGCCCGGACATCCACATCGGCAATGGCAAGACCACCGGTACCGAAGACCAGGAAGCGGTCGAAGGCCCAACCGGCGCGCGCGCGCACCGTGCTGTTCCAGTCGCTGCTGGTCTTGTAGTTGACGCCGGCAACCGTGCGCGACTTGTCGATGGCGCTGAGGCTGAAGTCAGCTTCGGCACCGACCAGGAAGTTCGGCGAAACCATGTAGTTGTAGCCGGCGTGCACACCGCCGGTCACACCGTTGTCGCGGGTGTTGAAACGACCGGTCACCGCATTGGTGGTGCGGAAATCGGACCAGTTCCATCCGAGATGCCCACCGAAGTAGAACCCCGACCAATCGAACCGTCCGGCCGGAGCCGGGTCCGCATAGGTGTAGCTCTGAACGGGCTGCGGAAGGTCGGCCGCGAATGCCGGGCCACTCGCCGCAAGGGCGGCGGCCGCAGCAAAACCGGCAGCAGCTAGACGCTTCATGTGAATACTCCAGTTACGCGTTGATCAATCAGACATGCAGGCGCGCACGCAGCACATGTCCGGCCCCCCAACGAACAAGTTATGGAGGCGAAATGTGGCGATGCCCGTAACGAAATGAGGAGATCCCGTGGCAGCGGTCGATTTTTTGGCGACGTGGTAACCAATTGGTTACCTTGGGGGATCGATAGATTTCACCAGGGGAGCGGACATGACGGACGGTCTCCGCCGACCACGCGGTGCCCCCGTATCAGACCCGAAACGTCCGCCGGAAGCAACCGTTTGCTGGCGGGTGGCTATCCCCGGACGCAGGGCAGCATCCCGCATGCCGGGCTTTTCATCTGCAGCCGAATACATATATAGGGCAGGCTTCAGGCAGGCAGCAGGTTGGCAGTCGAGCCGGGCTCCGCAAGGCGCCGCACTGCCCTACCGACCAAGCACGCTCGCACGTCAGTTCACCTCTCAACCGGGTGTCACAGCTTCATGCTCATCGACTATGTCAGCCTCGTCGGGGGTCTCGTCGTTCTGATCGTCGCCGGCGACGTTCTGGTTCGGGGGTCGGTGAGCGTTGCGGAACGGTTGGGCATTCCCACCCTGGTGATCGGACTGACCATCGTCGCCTTCGGCACCAGCGCGCCGGAACTCGTCATCTCGCTCAGCGCCGCCCTGGACGGTCTGTCCGGCATTGCCATCGGCAATGTCGTCGGTTCGAACGTTGCCAATGTGCTGGCCGTTCTCGGCCTGCCGGCGCTGTTCGCCGCGACCTCCTGCGACGAGAATGGCGCGGTGCGCAACTCGGTCTTCATGGTCGCGGTCAGCGCCATCTTCATCGGCATGTGCTTCTACAGCCCGATCTCGCGGATCGACGGCGGGATCCTGTTGCTGCTGCTGGCTCTTTTCCTCTGGGAGTCCGTCCGCGCCACCCGCAAGCACCGGGCCCAGAATGTCGGCGCCGCAGCGGTTGCCGATGCCGACGGCGACCTGCCCTTCGACGAGGTGGAAGGTGTCCCCGACAATATCGGCCTCGCGGTTCTCTTCATCCTTCTCGGCCTGATCGGCCTGCCGCTCGGCGCCCATTTCACCATCGAGGGGGCCTCGTCGCTGGCCCGGAGTTGGGGCGTGTCCGACGCGGTGATCGGCCTCACCGTCGTCGCGCTCGGCACATCGCTGCCGGAGCTGATGACCTCGCTGATGGCCGCGGTTCGCGGCCACGCGGCGGTGGCGCTCGGCAATGTGATTGGCTCGAACGTCTTCAATCTGGTCGCGATCATCGGCATCACCTCCATCGTCGTGCCGCTGCAGGTGCCGGAGGAAGTGCTGCGCTTCGACCTGTGGGTGATGTTTGCCTGCGCCCTTCTCGTGCTGGCCTTCGCCGCGTTCAGGATCACGATCCGCTGGCCCGCCGGCCTGCTCCTCAGCGCCCTTTATGTCCTCTATATTTTCATCGTGTTCCAGACGGGCAAGATCGCCTGATCGGACCTTGCCGAAATCGCGTAAGCTGCGCTGACGTTCGTTCCGTTCGATATCCAGCGAGTCGCCATGCCCGTCTCCCAGAGCCCCGCAGAGACACCCCCAGAGACACCCTCAGAGCTCCCCTCAGAGACACCGGCAGATCCCGCGCAGCCCGTCGCCCTGGTAACGGGCGCGGCCTTGCGAATCGGTCGGGCCATCGCCGAGGACCTTTCGGCCAACGGCTTCCGCCTGGCGATCCATGCCCACCGCTCGCTGTCGGAGGCAGAAGCGCTGGCGAGGAACATCGCCGAACGCGGCGGCAGCGCCTGCATCGTCTCCGGCGACCTGACCCGGCCGGAAACGCCGCAGCAGATCATGGCGGCCGCCCGCGCACAGCTTGGCCCCGTCCGCCTGCTGGTCAACAGCGCCTCGATCTTCGAGAAGGACGAGATCGGCGGCCTGGAGATAGACCGCTATGAAAAGCACATGGCGATCCACACCCGCGCGCCGATCTTCCTGACCCAGGAGATGGCCAACGCCCTGCCGGACGGCATGACCGGCCTCGTCGTCAACATCATCGACCAGCGGGTCTGGAAGCTGACGCCGCAGTTCTTCTCCTACACCCTGTCCAAGGCGGCGCTGTGGACAGCGACGCAGACGCTGGCGCAAGGGCTCGCCCCGCGCATCCGCGTCAACGGCATCGGCCCCGGTCCGACGCTCGCCAACACCCGCCAGCAGCCGTCCGATTTCGCCCGCCAGGCCGAGGCCGTGCTGCTGCGACGCGGCCCCGGCCTCGACGAGTTCGGCCGAACGATCCGCTATCTCTGGGACACGCCCTCGATCACCGGCCAGATGATCGCGCTCGACGGCGGTCAACATCTTGCCTGGGAAACCCCGGACGTCGTAGGCATGGAGGAATGACCGGACGCAAGAACGACACCCCGCCCGAGGACGACGACCTGCCAGAGGCGTTCGACCTCGACGATACCGAGGACGGTGACGGCGCGGGCGAAGGCACTGGGGAAGGCACTGGGGAAGACACTGGCGCGACCGCCGGCGGGCGCGCGCCCCTGCCCGTGTTCGAGGCGGAACCCTCCCCGCTCGGACCCGAGGCGCGCGGCGTCGACGTCATCTCGCATGCCGTGCGACGGCTGCCGCTGGGACCGGGCGTCTACCGGATGCTCGACGAGGAGGGCACGGTCCTCTATGTCGGCAAGGCGCGCTCGCTGAAGAAGCGGGTGACCAGCTACACCCGCCTGCAGGGCCAGTCCAACCGCATCCTGCGGATGATCATGGCGACCGCCTCGATGGAATTCGTGACGACGCGCACGGAAACCGAGGCGCTGCTGCTCGAGGCCAACCTGATCAAGCGCCTGCGGCCACGCTTCAACGTGCTGCTGCGCGACGACAAGTCCTTCCCCTATATCCTCGTCACCGGCGACCACGAGGCCCCTGCCCTCGTCAAGCATCGTGGCGCCCGCCGCCGCAAGGGCAGCTATTTCGGCCCCTTCGCCTCGGCCGGCGCGGTCAACCGGACGATCAACGCGCTGCAGAAGGCGTTCCTGATCCGCAACTGCTCCGACAGCTATTACGCCAATCGCAGCCGCCCCTGCCTGCTCTACCAGATCAAGCGCTGCGCCGGCCCCTGCACCGGCGAGATCGAGCCGGAGGATTATGCGGGCCTGGTCGCGGAAGCGAAGTCCTTCCTGTCCGGCCGCAGCCAGATGGTGAAGAAGGATCTCGCCCGGCAGATGGAAGCGGCGGCGGAAACGCTCGATTTCGAGCGCGCGGCCGTCTATCGCGACCGCCTTTCCGCCCTCTCGCACATCCAGTCGCACCAGGGTATCAACCCGCAGAACGTGGAGGAGGCGGACGTCTTCGCCATCCACGAGGACGGCGGGCAATACTGTATTCAGGTGTTCTTCTTCCGCACCGGCCAGAACTGGGGCAACCATGCCCTGTTCCCGCGCGCCGACCGCTCGCTCGGCGTTGCCGAGGTGCTGGAGAGCTTCCTCGCCCAGTTCTACGACGACAAGCCGGTGCCGCGGCTGGTGCTGCTGTCGCACGAGATCGAGGAACGCGCGCTGCTGGCCGCCGCCCTGTCGGAGAGCGCCGGCCACAAGATCGAGGTGGCCGTGCCGCAGCGCGGCGAGAAACGGGAACTGGTCGAGCACGCGCTGAAGAACGCCCGCGAGGCGCTTGGCCGCCGGCTGGCCGAGACCAGCAGCCATGCCCGCCTGCTCAAGGGCGTCGGCGAGGCCTTCGGCCTCACCGCAACGCCGCGCCGCATCGAGGTCTATGACAACTCCCATATCATGGGCACCAACGCCGTCGGCGGCATGATCGTCGCCGGCCCGGAAGGCTTCGCCAAGGGCCAGTACCGCAAGTTCAACATCCGCTCGCAGGATCTCGTTCCGGGCGACGACTACGGCATGATGCGCGAGGTGCTGACGCGGCGCTTCTCGCGGCTGCTCAAGGAGCATGCCGACGAGCGCAAGGCGGCAACGCCCGCTCCCGAGGCGGCGGCGACGGACGACGAGACGGTCGAGGACACCAGCGCGCTGCCGGCCTGGCCGGACCTCGTCTTCATCGACGGCGGCCTGGGACAGCTCAACGCGGCACGCGAGACGCTGAGCGCGCTCGGCATCGAGGACGTGCCGCTGGTCGGCATCGCCAAGGGGCCGGACCGGGATGCGGGGCGGGAGAAGTTCTTCATTCCCGGCAAGCCGTCCTTCATGCTGCCGGAGCGCGATCCGGTGCTCTATTTCGTCCAGCGCCTGCGCGACGAGGCGCATCGCTTCGCCATCGGCACGCACCGGGCGCGGCGCAAGAAGGACATTACCCGCAACCCGCTCGACGAGATCGCCGGCATCGGCCCTGCCCGCAAGCGCGCCCTGCTGCGCCACTTCGGCACCGCCAAGGCCGTCTCCAAGGCCGGGATCGACGATCTGATGGCGGTGGATGGCGTGTCGGAATCGGTCGCGCGCGCGATCTACGACCACTTCCACGAATAGCGCCCGCGCCGCCCAAATCTGTGCAAAACCGCTCCTGCCGGTCTGGCAGGTGGCGGCGAGCCGCCATGATGCGAAAAGCCCAGCGGGCGATTCCCTGTCACCACCAGCCTTGTTCGGACCCATGGCGAAGCTCTATTTCAGCTACTCCTCGATGAATGCCGGCAAGTCGACGATCCTGCTGCAGGCGGCCTACAACTATCGCGAACGCGGCATGGCCGCCCTGTTGCTGACGGCGGCGCTCGACGACCGGGCGGGGCGCGGACGCATCGCCTCGCGCATCGGGCTTGCGGCCGAGGCGGATCTGTTCGAGGCGACCACCGACCTTGCCGCCCATATCCGCACCCGCCGCAGCGAGGGACCGCTCGACTGCGTCTTCGTCGACGAGGCGCAGTTCCTGACCGAGGCGCAGGTGTGGCAGCTCGCCTCCGTCGCCGACGACATGGGCATCCCGGTGATCTGCTACGGCCTTCGCACCGACTTCCAGGGGCGCCTGTTCCCCGGCAGCGCCGCCCTGCTGGCGCTGGCCGACACCCTGCGCGAGGTCAAGACGATCTGCTGGTGCGGCCGCAAGGCCACCATGGTCGCGCGGCTGGATGGCTCGGGCCGGATCGTCGAACAGGGCGAGCAGGTGGTCATCGGCGGCGAGGACCGCTATGTCTCCCTGTGCCGGCGGCACTGGTCGCGGCGGCAACTGTCGCATGAAGGCGGCCACGGCGCCGCGACGAACGAGGGGGCGGACGGCGCCTGACGGCGGCACAGGACACGGCCATGACACCGCATGCGCGGCACGGTGAGGGAAGGACGGACAATGGTTTTCGGGAAACTCTTCGGCGGACTTTTCGGCGGTGGCGACAAGGCCCCGGCGGCCTCGCGCCACCAGACGCAGGAATACAAGGGCCACCTCATCACCCCGGCGCCGACCGCGCGTGACGGCCAGTGGCAGGTCGCGGGCTCGATCTGCCGCACCTTCGAGGACGGCGAGACCAAGACTCACGACTTCATCCGCGCCGATCTGATGCCGAGCGAGGAACAGGCGGCGGAGTTCGCCGCGCGCAAGGCCCGCCAGATCATCGACGAGCAGGGCGACCGCCTGTTTGGCTGAACGCGTCTCGCCGGGCCGCAGCGCCTATCGGCCCTGCGAGCGGAAGTCTTCCAGCCGCTGGATCTGCCGGCCGTTCAGGTCGAAATTCTCCGGCGAAAGCCAGGCCTCGAACGCGGCGCGCAGGCGCGGCCATTCGCTGTCGAGGATCGAGAACCAGGCGGTGTCGCGGTTGCGGCCCTTGTAGATCATCGCCTGGCGGAACGTGCCCTCGTAGGAGAAGCCGAGACGCCCGGCGGCGCGCCGCGACGGCGCGTTGAGCGCGTCGCATTTCCACTCGTAGCGGCGATAGCCGAGCTCGTCGAACACCCGCCGCATCATCAGATACATCGCCTCGGTGGACTGCACGCTGCCCTGCATCAAGGGCGAGAAGTTGATGTGCCCGACCTCGATGACGCCGTTGGCCGGGTCGATCCGCAGATAGCTGGCGACCCCCAGTTCGCGGCCGGTCGCCGCGTCCACCACCACATGGAACAGCGGGTCCTCTCCGGAATAGGTCGCCTCGGCAAAGCGCTGGAACTCGTCCTCGGTCTCGCTGGGGCGGTAGCCGAGATAGGTCCAGTTGCGCCCCTCCCGATCCTCCCGATAGGCCTGAAAAAGACCGGGCGCATGGCGCGGCTCAAAAGGCTCAAGACGGCAGGCCCTGCCTCCCATCGCCGCGCGCGGCGGCCTTGGACGCGCCGTCCAGCCCGCAACCTCCGGCCCGATCGCCTGCCCGAATTCGTTCCGCCGCTCGATCATTCCAACGCCCCGCCACCTGTCTGGACCGCACCCAGATATACCGCGCCCGCACACCCGTGCGAGCACCGCCCGCACGCAGTTTCACGGCACCGGTGAGAGGCTTGCAAGGCCCTGCGGCACCGAGGGCCGATTGACGCGATGGGGTCCGCATGCTTCAAGGACCAGAGCAATCCCTGCCACTCATGCAGTGCGAGACCCTGAAGCGACATGTCTCAATCCCATGTCTGGAGCCTTCCCAACATCCTGACCTACGGCCGCATCCTTGCGGTGCCCGCGGTCATGATCTGCTTCTATTTTCCCGGCCATGGCCCGCGCTGGATCGCCCTCGGCATCTTCATCGTCGCCGCGATCACGGATTTCTTCGACGGCTACCTGGCCCGCGCCTGGCAGCAGCAGTCGCGCCTCGGCCAGATGCTCGACCCCATCGCCGACAAGCTGCTGGTCGCCGTGTGCCTGCTGCTGCTGGCCGGTCGGGGCGACATCGCCGGCTGGTCGATGATCGCTGCCGCGATCATCCTGTGCCGGGAGATCCTGGTGTCGGGCCTGCGCGAATTTCTGGCGGAACTGCGGGTCAGCGTGCCGGTGACCAGGCTCGCCAAGTGGAAGACGACGGTCCAGCTTGTCGCCATGGCCTTCCTGTTGGCCGGCCCGGCCGGCGAGGCCGTGCTTCCCGGCACCCAGTTGCTCGGGCTGATCGCCCTGTGGATCGCCGCCCTGCTGACGCTATATACGGGCTACGACTATTTCCGGGCCGGCATCGGCCATCTGGTGCGGGACTGAACCGCAAGCCGGCGCGAGGACGGAGCACGCCATGCAACTGCGCTATTTCGCCTGGGTCCGCGAGCGCATCGGTCTCGATGCCGAAACCGTGGACCTGCCGGGCGGCATCGCCACCGTCGCCGATCTGCTCGACTGGCTCGCCTCCCGCGACGAGGGCTATGCCAGCGCCTTTGCCGAGCGGGAGATCATCCGCGTCGCCCTCGACCAGGAGCATGCCGAGCACGACGCGCCGCTTGCCGGCGTGCGCGAGGCGGCTTTCTTCCCGCCGATGACCGGCGGCTGAGGCAGCCATGACCGGCACACCGAAGCCGCTCCAGGCCCCCCCGCCGCCGGTGGACGTCCGCATCCAGAGCGGCGATTTCGACGTCGCCGCCGAGATCGAACGGCTGCGGCGGGCCCATCCGAACATCGGCGCCGTCGTCACCTTCACCGGCCTGTGCCGCGACGAGGGCGGGCGCCTCGCCGCGCTGGAACTCGAGCACTATCCCGGCATGGCCGAGGCGGAGATCACCCGCATCGCCCGTGAGGCCTGCGCCCGCTGGCCGCTCGACGGGCTGACGGCGATCCACCGCCACGGCCGCATCGAGCCCGGCGGCAACATCGTGCTCGTCGTCGCCGCCTCCCGCCATCGCCGCGCCGCCTTCGAGGCGGCCGAATTCCTGATGGACTATCTCAAGACCCGTGCCCCCTTCTGGAAGAAGGAGCACCTGAAGGACGGCAGCAGCGGCACCTGGGTCGATGCCCGCGACAGCGACACGCGCGACGCCGACCGCTGGAAGGCTTGACCTGCCGCCGATAAGGGAGGATGTCTTGCCTATTCGTGGCAGACATGCCCCCCTCCCCAACAGGCGCGCCCCGCATTGATCCGGGGCCTGCGACCGGACCGCTCATGACCTCCACAGCAACGCCCGTCGCGACGCTCGACGGCCCGCGCCATGGCCTCGGCTTCAAGGAATTCGTCGCCATCGTCGCGGCACTGATGGCGCTGAATGCCCTCGCCATCGACGTGATGCTGCCCGCGCTCGGCGACATCGGCCGGGCCTTTGCCATCACCGATCCCAACGAACGCCAGAAGATCGTCATCGTCTACCTGATCGGCTTCGGCTCGGCGCAACTGGTCTGCGGCCCGCTGTCCGACCGCTTCGGCCGCCGTCCCGTCCTGCTCGGCGGACTGGCGCTCTATGCCGCCGCCGGCCTGTTCAGCGTCGTCGCCGCCTCGATGGACCAGATGCTGCTCGCCCGCCTGCTGCAGGGCATCGGCTGCGCCGCGCCGCGCGTGGTGGCGGTGTCGGCGGTGCGCGACTGCTATTCCGGCGCGCGCATGGGCAGGGTCATGTCGCTCGTCATGATGGTGTTCATGAGCGTGCCGATCATCGCCCCGTCGATCGGCCAGGTGATCCTCCTTGTCGCGCCCTGGCGGGCGATCTTCCTGATGCTGACTTTCGGCGGCTTCGCCATGCTCGGCTGGTGCGCGCTGCGGCTGCGCGAGACGCTTCCCGTGGAGGAGCGCCGGCCGTTGTCGGTCTCCACCGTTCTCGGCGCCTACCGCGCCACGCTCGCCACCCGGGTGACCTTCGGCTACATGCTGGCGACGACGCTGATTTTCGGGGCCCTGTTCTCCTTCATCGCCTCGGCGCAGCAGGTCTATGTCGACCTGTTCGGCCTCGGCCCGGCCTTTCCGCTTGTCTTCGCCCTGATGGGTCTGGCGCTCGCCGCCGCGTCCTTCCTCAGCGCCTCCCTGGTCGAGCGCATCGGCCTGCGGCCGCTCTCGCACTGGGCCCTGGTCGCCTATGCCCTGCTCAACATCGTTCAGGTGATCGCCGCGCTGACCCTCGGCTCCAACGTCTTCGTCTTCACCTCTCTGCTGGTGCTCGGCATCTTCTCCTTCGGACTGATCGGCCCGAGCTTCAACGCCATTGCCATGGAGCCGCTCGGCCACATCGCCGGCGCCGCCTCGGCCATGGTCGGCTTCGTCACCACCAGCGGCGGCGCCGCGCTCGGCTACCTCGTCTCCAGCCGCTTCGACGGCTCGGTGCTGCCGTTGACCCTCGGCTTCGCCTGCTTCGCGCTGTCGGGCCTTGCCGTCGTCGCCTGGACCGAACGCGGACGGATGTTCGCCGTCTAGCCCCCCTTCAAAGGCAAAAGGGCGGCCCGCCGGCCGCCCTTCGCAGTGTCGCTCGCTGAGGAGTACCTGACGGTCTCAGCCGGCGGCTGCGACCTTCACCGCCGCCTTCGGCTGCACCTCGAGATGATAGTCTTCCATCAGGGTCTTGGTGATCGGATGGACCGTGAACGTATACGGCCCGACCTCGGACACCGGGGTCACTTCCGCCGCCGTGCCGGTGAGGAAGCAGGCCTCGAAGCCCGCCATCTCCTCCGGCAGGATCGCCCGCTCGATCACCTCGAAGCCGCGCCGCTTAGCCAGGTCGATGACCGTGCGGCGGGTGATGCCGTCGAGGAAGCAGTCCGGCTTGGGCGTGTGGATCTTGCCGTCCTTCACGAAGAAGACATTGGCGCCGGTCGCCTCGGCCACCTGGCCGCGCCAGTCCAGCATCAGGGCGTCGGCATAGCCTTTGCGCTCCGCCTCGTGCTTGGAGATCGTGCAGATCATGTAGAGGCCGGCCGCCTTGGAGCGCGAGGGCGCGGTCATCGGGTCCGGACGGCGATAGGCCGCCATGTCGAGACGAATGCCCTTCAGCCGCTCTTCCGGCTTGAAATAGCTCGGCCATTCCCAGGCGGCGATCGCCAGGTGGATGGTGTTGGACTGGGCCGACACGCCCATCATCTCGCTGCCGCGCCAGGCCACCGGGCGGACATAGGCATCGACCAGATTGCCCTTTGCCAGCAGTTCGCGCGTCGCCTGGTTGATGGTCTCGGCGCTGTAGGGGATCTCGAAGCCGAGGATCCGGGCCGACTCGTGCAGGCGCTCGGTGTGCTCGCCCAGCTTGAACACCTCGCCGCCATAGGCGCGCTCGCCCTCGAAAACGCTGCTGGCATAGTGCAGGCCGTGGCTCAGTACGTGGAGCTTGGCTTCGGCCCAGGGCACGAACACGCCATCATACCAGATGTGGCCTTCGCGTTGGTCAAAGGGCAACTGCGCCATATGAACTACTCCCGAAACAGGCAACGGGCTCGGTCCCGTTTGCGTTTGCGTTGTGTTTGAATGAGATGCCGGTTCGCCGGCACCGTCACGACTGCAATATGCTTCCGCCTCGCGGCTTTGCGCGGCCCGCCAACTGTTTGTATGGTGACGGGCCCCTCGGCGCCTGACCACGCGCGACACCGGAGTCGCACGCCTGGCCCGGAAAGCCACGGTCTGCAACGCCGATGGACAACATCTACCATGCTTGAACGGCGATGACGTACGATCGTTTCGCAGCAGACTGGATACGTGTAACAATCAGTCGGAAATAAGTCAATATGGCTGACGTAAATTTCTCGCAGGACTCGGACGAGGGGCAGCCGGCCCCTGCGATGGCGATCCCGATCGACCTCATCGAGCTGCTGTTCTTCGCCTATCGCGACTTCACGGCAGACCCGGACGCGGCGCTGGCCGAATTCGGGTTCGGCCGGGCCCATCACCGCGTGCTGCATTTCGTCAACCGCAATCCGGGCCTGCGGGTCACCGACCTGCTGGCGATCCTCAAGATCACCAAGCAGAGCCTTGCCCGGGTGCTGAAACAGTTGGTCGAGGAAGGCTATATCCTGCAGGAGCCGGGACCGCAGGACCGGCGCGAGCGCCTGCTCTTCGCCACGGCCAAGGGCGAGGACCTGGCTGCACGCCTCACCGACCTGCAGGCCCGCCGCATCCGCCGCGCGCTCGCCGCAATGCCGCCGGAGAGCCACGATATTGCCCGGCAGTTCCTGTATCATATGATCGATCCGGATCAGCGCGGCGACGTCGCCCGGCTGATCGACAGCCAGATCCCAACGAGGGTGAGCCCGTGACGCTGGACAGCACCGAGACCCAGGCAGACGGCACGCCGCCGGTGGCGGGCGTGCAGGACGACGCGCCGCACCTGCTCCTGGTCGACGACGACACCCGCATCCGCACCCTGCTCAAGCGCTTCCTTGCCGAGCACGGCTTCCGCATCACCGTCGCCGCCTCCGCCGCCGAGGCGCGGCGGCGGATGAACGGGCTGGCCTTCGACCTCCTCGTGGTCGACGTGATGATGCCGGGCGAAAGCGGATTGGAGCTGGCCGCCGACCTGCATGCCCGCTCCGACGTGCCGATCCTGATGCTGACCGCCCGTTCCGATGCCGCCGACCGGATCGCCGGGCTGGAGGCGGGCGCCGACGACTATTTGGTGAAGCCGTTCGAGCCGCGCGAACTGTTGCTGCGCATCCGCGCGATCCTGCGCCGCCGCTCCGCCACCGATGTCGCCGTGCCGACCGACATCCGCTTCGGCCCCTATGTCTTCGATCCGACCCGTCGCGAGTTGCGGCGCGGCGACGAGATCATCCGCCTGACCGACCGGGAGAAGGAGATCCTCGTCCTCTTCACCGAAAAGCCCAACGAGACCGTCCCACGCACCGAGATCGTCGGCGACGACAGCGGCCTTGGCGAGCGCACGGTCGACGTGCAGATCAACCGGTTGCGCCGCAAGATCGAGACGGATCCCGGCAACCCGCTCTATCTGCAGACCGTGCGCGGCATCGGCTACCGGCTCGTATGCGATTGAAACAGGCGTTTCGCGGCGCCCTCGCCCGCCTCCCGAAGCTTCCCGTTCCCGGCGTGCTGCGCCGGGCCGGCGCGCTTGTGGCAACGCCGTATCAGGCGCTGGCGCGCGCGCTCTACCGGCGCATGCCGAAGGGGCTGTTCACCCGCACCCTGCTGATCATCGTCATCCCGCTGGTGGTGATGCAGGCGGTGCTCGCCTTCGTGTTCCTGGAACGGCACTACAACCTCGTCACCCAGCGCCTGTCGGACGCGGTCGTCCGCGACATCTCGCTGATCGTGCGCCTGACGGAGAGCAGCGCCGGCGAGGAAGAGTTCCAGCGCCTCGCCCAGATGGCGCGGAGCGACCTTGGCCTTGCCATCACCCTGCTGCCGCCGGAGCCGCTGCCGCCGCCCCGCCCCAAGCCCTTCTTCGACATCGTCGACCGCTACCTGTCGCAGCAGGTCGCCGCGCGGATCGGCAAACCCTTCTGGATCGACACGGTCGGCCGCTCCAGCTTCGTGGAACTGCGCATCAAGCTGGAGAACGGCGTGCTGCGCGTGATCGCCCGCCGCAGCCAGACTTATGCCTCCAACTCGCATTTCTTCATCGTCTGGATGGTCTCCACCTCGCTCGTCCTCGTTGTCATCGCGCTGCTGTTCCTGCGCAACCAGACCCGCCCGGTCGAGCGCCTCGCCACCGCCGCGGAAAGCTTCGGCAAGGGGCGCCCGATCGAGGATTTCCGCCCCAGCGGCGCACGCGAGGTGCGCCGCGCCGCCCAGGCCTTCATCGAGATGCGGCGGCGCATCGAGCGCCAGATCGAGCAGCGCACCACGATGCTCGCCGGTGTCAGCCACGACCTGCGCACGGTGCTGACGCGCTTTCGCCTGCAGCTCGCGCTGTTCCCCGCCAGCGAGGAAGTGCGCGCCCTGCAGCGTGATGTCGACGAGATGAAGACGATGCTGGAGGACTATCTCGCCTTCGCCCGCGGCGAGGGCGACGAACAGGCGCAGCCCACCGATATCGGCCTGATGTTCGAGGAACTGGAGGCGGAGGCGGAGATCCTCGGCGCGGCGGTGACCTCGCATCTGCAAGGTCCGCCCGAGGTGACGCTGCGGCCCAACGCCTTCAAGCGGGCGCTCACCAACCTTGTGACCAATGCCGCAAGGCACGGCGACAGGCTGAACATCGACGGCCGCAACGCCGATGGCTGGCTGACGATCACCATCGAGGACGACGGCCCCGGCGTGCCGGTCGAGGAACGGGAGAACGTCTTCCGTCCGTTCTACCAGCTCGACCACGCACGCAACCGCGACAGCGGCGGCAGCGGCCTTGGCCTCGCCATCGCCCGCGACATCGTCCGCGCCCATGGCGGCGACATCGTGCTGGGCGAAAGCGAGACGCTGGGCGGCCTGCGGGCAAGGGTCCGGATCCCGGTTTAGCTCAGCGGCCCGTCCCGGCGGGCTCCGCTACCAGGTATCCGAGCACCGCGCGCTTCAGACGCAGTGTCAGCCCGTTGATGTCCTTCTCCCCCGCCTCGATTGCCGCGCTCGACAATCCGTGGCACAGCGCGACGAGATCGAATGCCACGGATTCCGCATCGGCGATCCCGTGCCCGGCCAGCACATCCGCTACAATGTTCCGCAACTCTCCCTTGAGCTCTCGGGTTTCCGCATCGACCGGAAGCTCCGCCTCGACACGTTCCAGTGCCCGGGCAAGTTCAGGGCGGGTGAGATGGTGCTCGAGAGCGGCCGCCACCATGAGTTCCACCGTCGAAGCCAGACTTTCCTCACGTCCGAGATCCGCCGCCCGGCGCATGGTCAGAACCATATCGCGTCGCAGATCGCGGATCAGTTCGGCGAGGATCGCCTCCTTGCCGGGGAAATACTGGTAGAGCGAGCCCACCGAGACGCCCGCCCGCTCCGCAACCCGGTTGGTGGTCAGGGCGTGGCTTCCCTCGGCCTCCAGAATGCGAGCAGCGGCCTCAAGAACGGCCGCGCATGTCGCTTTGCTGCGCGTCTGAAGCGGAGTTTTGCGCGGTCTGAGTTCCGGCTCGGTCATGGCGCCCAATGCGAGTGTGAATGTGAGCAATTATTCGCATAATTGAGGCGACACGCGAAGCGATTTCCCCTCACCCGGACCACGCAGATGAGAAACCCCTTCAACCTTGCCTCCCGCACCGTTCTCGTGACCGGCGGCTCCCGCGGCATCGGACTGGAGCTGGTGCGCCAGTTGCTCGCCCGAGGCGCCTGCGTCCTTGCAACCGCGCGCGACATCACACCGCTCGACGATCTGGCCCAGGCGCATCCCGGCAGGCTCGACGCCTTCGCGGCCGACCTCGGCCGTACCGAGGGCGTTCGTGCCCTCGCCGATTGGGTGGCCACCCGCCATCCCGATTGCAGCGTCCTGATCAACAATGCCGCGATCATGCTGCATCAGCAGCTTGCCGCCGCTCCGCCCGCCTATCTCGACGAGATCGCCCGCGAAACCGCGGTCAACCTTGTGGCTCCCGCTCAACTGGCGACCGCCCTCCTGCCCCTGCTGGCACGCCACCCGTCTGCGGCCATCGTCAACGTCACCTCGGGCCTTGCCGTCGCGCCCAAGAAAGACGCCCCGGTCTATTGTGCCACCAAGGCCGGTCTGCGCAGCTTCACGCGCGCCTTGCGGGACCAGTGCCATGCAGCAAACCGCCGGATCCTCGTCAGCGATGTCGTGATGACGCTGGTCGATACCGGCCTGTCGCGTCCCTCCGCCGCCCGAAAATACCCGCCCGCACGCGCGGCCGCCGACCTGCTGCGTGGAGTGGAGGCAGGCCGGAAGGAGATCTGGATCGAGAAGGCCCGGCTGCTGAGGATCGTTCACCGGATCTCTCCCGCCTTCGCCTATCGGCTCCTTCGGAACCGCTGACGGACCGGCCGATACCGCGCCGGACACCCCCATTCTGCGGGAGCACCAGATGAGTCGAGACGGCTTCTTGCTTCAGTTTCTGCGCAAACCGCGGCAGGTCGCCGCCCTTGCCCCATCCTCCCGCGCCCTTGCGAAAGCGATGGTCGAGCAGGTGCCGCACCGGGCGAAACGGATTGCCGAGCTCGGCCCGGGAACGGGTGTCTTCACGCGATGCCTGGTCGACCACGGCATCGCCGAGCAGGACCTGACGCTGTTCGAGATCAATCCCCGTTTCGCGGACCTGCTTGCCCACCGCTTTCCGCGAGCCGTGCTGCACCGTCTGCCGGCCCAGGAACTGGCAGGGGTTGCCGGAGGTCCCTTCGACGCGGTCGTCTCCGGCCTGCCGCTGCTGTCGATGACCGCTGGCGAGCAGGAGGCAATCCTGGATGCTGCGTTCGCGCGGCTGGCGCCGGACGGCACCTTCATCCAGTTCACCTACGGCCCTGCCTCTCCCGTCCGTCGCGGGATATGCGGGAAGCTCCAGCTCACCTTCACGCGCACGCGCAGGATCTGGGCCAACCTGCCGCCGGCAACCGTCTATGTGTTCCGCCGGGCGAGGGTTCCCGCCCGCATCCTCGACATGGAGCCGGCGGCGGACGCCTGGACCACGAGGTGTCTGGAGCCGACCTAGGGTCAGGACGACCATTGCGGCCATATTAATGGGTCCTGACCCTAGAACAGCCGGCCGCCGAGCGGCACCTCCTGCTCGGGCGCCAGCAGAACGACCTCGCCATCGGCATCGGGCACCCCGAGCGTCAGGACTTCCGACATCATCGGGCCGATCTGGCGCGGTGGGAAATTCACCACCGCCAGCACCTGCCGGCCGATCAGGCCTTCCGGCGTGTAATGGCGGGTGATCTGGGCGCTGGACTTCTTGAGCCCGATCTCGGCTCCGAAATCGATCACCAGCTTGATCGCCGGCTTGCGCGCCTGCGGAAACGGCGCTGCCTCGACAATGCGGCCGACGCGGATATCGACCTTGAGGAAATCGTCAAAGGAAAGGACCGGCGAAACGGCCGCGTGGTCTTGCGTCATGATGGGTGATGTCCTGAACGACAAAAGGCGGGAGTGTGAAAACCCGCGCGGGCCTTTCGGCCGGCGCGGTTGTGCGGCGCTCCCGCCACTCTAGTCGTCAGGCAGCGCTCGGGGAAGCCCCCGAAGGAGCCGCCGCGTCTTGCGGCCCGTCGGCGCCCGGCGGCGGCGTGTCCTGCCGCGAACCCCGCGTGCGCGCCCGCGACAGCAGCGGCTTCAGGAACCTGCCGACCCGGTCGAGCCGGCCCATCCACACCTCGCCCTCGTCGAGCTGGCGGGCGAGCGCCGACATGGTGCGTGCAAGCCCGGGATCCTCGTCGTCCAGCCACACGTCGACGACCCGTCCGAAGGCGACGACCAGCGCCTGCGACATCACCGCCGCCCGCGGACCGGAGGCCGGAAGACCGGCCGCCGTCAGCATCCAGCGCTGCGAGGTCACCGCCTCCCTGTTCAGCTTCAGCGCGAACTGCGGATCGCATCGCACCGCCTTGCGCAGGGCGCGGATCGCATCCCTGTGCGGAGACAGCGCATCGAGGCGGGTCATCAGCACGTCGAACAGGCGCTCGCGCGCCGGCTCGCCCGCCATGTCCGGATCGATGGAATCGAGAACCGTCTGGTCGATGTCGGACAGGAATGCCCTCAGGCAGGCCGTCTTGCCGGGAAACTCCGCGCGCAGCACCGACAGCTTGACGCCCGCCTCGCGGGCGACATCCGCCATCTCGAAGCCGTGCCAGCCCTTCTCTCCCAGCAGGGACAGGAAGCTGGAAACGATCTTCTGCCTGGTCTTTGCCGTAGCCATGGGCTCCTCCGGATCACGCGGGACCGCGCTGCGCCACCCCTGCGATGGCCGATCGCGAACACATCCAACGGATGTAGGGACCCGGCACCGGATTTTCGAGCGTCAATGCAGGCAATGCGCGGCAGTGCCGCATCGCGCCCGTCGCCCCGTCAGCCGGCAAGCTCCTGCGACCGCTTGCGCGCCGCCGCCACCGCCTTGTCCATCACCGGCTGCAGGCCGCTATCCGGCTCCATCAGCACGGCAAGCGCGGCCGCGGTCGTTCCGTTCGGAGATGTGACGTTCTGTCGCAGCTCCGCCGCCGGCAGATCGGAGCGATAGAGCAATTCGCCGGCACCGCACACGGTCTGGCGCGCGATGCGCATGGCCAGATCCTCGGGCAGCCCGGCCTTGACGCCGGCCGCCGCCAACGCCTCCACAAGATAGAAGACATAGGCGGGGCCCGAGCCGCTGACGGCGGTCACCGCGTCGATCTGCTCTTCGTGCTCGATCCAGTCGGAGGCACCAATCGCCGTCAGCAACCGGTCGACGGTCGCCCGCTGCGCTCTGTCCGCCCTGTCATTGGCATAGGCGACGCTCATGCCGCGGCCGACCTGGGACGGCGTGTTCGGCATCACCCGCACGATAGCGACGTCGCCGAAGGCCTTGCGGAAGGCCGCGACCGGCGTGCCGGCGGCGACCGAGATCACCAGCGTGTGCGCATCGACCGCCGGCGCCAGACCGGGCAGCACATCGGCCATCACCTGCGGCTTCAGCGCCACCAGCAGCACGCCGGCCTTCAGCCCGTCGGTGACGGCCTCCGCATGGCGGATGCCGGAGGCGGAGACCATCTCGAGAAGCTCCGCCGACGGCTTCGGATCGATCACCAGAATGCTTCCGGCATCGGTCCCGGCGGCAAGCCAGCCGGCCAGCATCGCTCCGCCCATCTTGCCGGCACCGACAAGGACGAGCGGGCGCTCCTTGGAAAAACTCATGCCTCCCCCGCGGTTTCGAACAAGGCGGTGTCGATCGCCTCGGACGCGCTTTTACCGGCCCAGACCACGAACTGGAAGGCCTGGTAGTAGCGTTCGCAGGAGTCGAGCGCGTTGGTGAGCAGTCCCTCGATCTGCTTCGAGGTCGCTTCCGCGCCGCCGGCCAGCAGCAGCGACTGGCGGAAGATCACCACGCCCTCGCGGTTCCACAGGTCGAAATGCCCCATCCACAACTGTTCATTGACCAGCGCGAGCAGGCGCACGACCTCGGTGCGGCGCGGTTCCGGCACCTTGAGATCGAAGGCGCAGGCCAGATGCAGCGCCTCCAGATCCTCCATCCAGGAGAAGGAGACGTGATAGTCGCACCAGTGGCCGGCGACCGAAATCGTGATCTCCTCGTCGCAGGAGCGCTCGAAGGACCAGTCGTTGATGGCGGCGATGTGCTCGATCGTGTCGACGGGGTTGGCGGGCCGTTCGAAGTCGATGTCGATGAGGCTCATGGGGGTTCCTCTCGGCTTGCGGGCCATGCGCGGCGCTGCCGCGGCGCCTGGCCACCATGTCGGTCCGCAGGATGCTTGACCTGCCGCAAGCGAAAGTCCGCCAGCCGCGATGGCGTTTCATGCCCCTCTGCATCGCCGCCCCGCGAATCTCCGCCTGACTTCAGTATATAGGGAGAACCTAATTCAAGGATATGTTCACTTTTCCTTTACGCTTTTGAAGCTGTGGACGGCGACCGCCTCGCCCGGCCGCCGGCTCGCCCCGCAACGGACGCAGGGTGACAGTGTGACCTGATTCGCGAAATGTCAGTCGTCCGCCGCCTTGGCCTTGGCCGAGCGCGGCTTTGCCGCCGACGTCTCCAGCGCGGCGATACGAGCCTCCAGCTCGTCGAGCCGGTCGAGCGCCCGCGCCGCCATGTCCTTCACGACATCGTGGTCCTCGCGCTTGACCAGGTCCATGTCGGCGAGAAACCGTTCCGCCTGGGCGCGGAATGCCGTCTCCACCTCGCGGCGCGCACCCTGGGCGACACCGGCCATATCCGTCATCAGCTTGGCGAAATCGTCGAGAACCCGGTTCGGTCCCTGTGTCATGGCCAGTCCTTCCCTGCTGCCGGCCCACCGGGCCGCATATCACTTTCTCCTAGGTAGTGCGCTTTTCTGCGCGGCGAAACACCCCAGTCATCCGAACCTGAAGTTCGCCACATCTTGCAGCAGGCACCGAAGGAACGTCAGGTTCAAAGCAGATGACCGGCAAGCGTATGTTTCCATTGTGGTTTTCGAATCTGAGATGCGTCTGTTCCGGCAGCAACCCGGAGCGCATTTCACATTCGCCACACTGGTGAGGAGAAATCGCCGCAGCCTTGACGCAGGCGGCCGGGACCGGCAACGTCGCGCCGCATGTCCTGCCGGTCCGCCGGCGAGCCGGAGCCCCCATGCCGATCCTTGCCCTGCCCTTTCCCGCCATCGATCCCGTGCTGATCGAGATCGGTCCTTTCGCGATCCGCTGGTACGCGCTCGCCTATATCGCCGGCCTGCTGCTCGGCTGGCGCTACATGCGCGCACTGGTCGCCCGCGACGACCTGTGGGGCCGCACGCCGCGCCCCTCCCTGACCGACATCGACGATTTCGTCGTCTATGCGACCATCGGCACGATCCTCGGCGGGCGGCTCGGCTATGTGCTGTTCTACGCACCGGCCTATTACCTGCAGAACCCGCTGGACATCCTGCAGGTGTGGTCGGGCGGCATGTCCTTCCATGGCGGCTTCCTCGGCGTCGTTCTCGCCATGGTTCTCTTCGCCTGGCGGCGCGGCATTCCGCTGTGGACCCTGTTCGACCTTGCCGGCGCCGTCGCGCCCATCGGCCTGTTCTTCGGGCGCATCGCCAACTTCATCAACAGCGAGCTGTGGGGCCGGGTGACGGATGTGCCCTGGGCCTTCGTCTTTCCCGATGGCGGGCCGGAGCCTCGCCACCCGAGCCAGCTCTATGAGGCAGCGCTCGAAGGGCTGCTGCTGCTCGTCGTCGCGCGCATCGTGCTGCTGCGCGGCGGCTTCCGGCGGCCGGGCCTTGTCGCCGGCGTCTTTGCGCTCGGCTATGGCCTGTCCCGCTCCTTCGTCGAGTTCTTCCGCGTGCCGGACGCGCATATCGGCTATCTCGGGCCGGGCCTGACCATGGGCATCCTGCTGTCGCTGCCGATGATCGCCGCCGGCCTGTGGGCGATCGCCCGCGCCCTGCGCAACCCGCCGGCGGATCGCGCGGCGTGAGCCGGAGCAGTGCCTTCCCTTCCGGCACGGGGCCGCTCGGCGCGCGCATTCGCGCGCTGATCGAGACCGGCGGCCCCCTGTCGGTCTTCGACTTCATGGGCCTGTGCCTCACTGACCCCGAGCACGGCTATTACATGCGGGCCGAGCCCTTCGGGGCGGATGGCGACTTCATCACCGCGCCGGAAGTCAGCCAGTTCTTCGGCGAACTGGTCGGCGCCTGGGCCGTCGCGGCGCATGCGGCGCTCGGCAGCCCGCGCCCCTTTCATCTGGTCGAGCTCGGCCCCGGCCGCGGCACCTTGATGGCCGACATGCTGCGCGTCGCCGCCCTGCGCCCCGCGTTCCGCGAGGCGGCCTCGCTGCATCTCGTGGAGACCAGTCGGCGGCTGCGCGAGATCCAGCGCGCCACCCTGGGAGATGCCTCGGCGACCGCACGGTGGCACGACCGCATCGCCGATCTTCCGGAAGACGCGCCGCTGGTCGTTGTCGCCAACGAGTTCTTCGACGCCCTCCCCATCCGCCAATATGTCCGAACCGCGCAAGGCTGGCGCGAGCGGGCCGTCGGGCTCGACGAACAGGGCGCGCTGCGCTTTGTCGCCGGCACCGGCAGCCTCGATGCGGCAGAGCTGCCGGCCGGCCTTGCGGGCGCCGCCGAGGGCACGATCCTGGAAACCCAGCCGCTTGCCAATGCGCTGATGGAGGAGCTTGGCGCCCGCATCGCCCGCCAGGGCGGCCTCCTGCTCGCCATCGACTACGGCTACGCCCGCACCGCGCCCGGCGACACGCTGCAGGCCCTGCGCGCCCATCGCCCTGTCGAGGTGCTTGCCGAACCCGGCCGCGCCGATCTCACCGCCCATGTCAACTTCGAGGCGCTGGCCCGCGCTGCCCGCGCAGGCGGACTGCGCCCGCGTGCCCTGACGACGCAAGGCGACTTCCTGCTCGGCCTCGGCCTGCTGGAACGGGCCGGCCAGGTCGGCGCCGGCCGTTCGCCGCAGGAGCAGGAGCGGATCCGCGGCGAGGTCGAGCGGCTCGCCGCGCCGCAGGAAATGGGCGAGCTCTTCAAGGTGCTGGCCGTCGCCGGGCCGGACGTCGTCCTGCCGCTTTTCGATGGCGTTTGACAGCCGCCCCGCTTCAAACCACCATCCCGGCGAACATCCCGCCCGCCACGCAACAGTCCGACAGGCCCATGCTCACCTCCCCGGATCTTTCCGCCCTTCCCGGTCTCTCGCACGGCTTCTTCACCCGGCGGGGCGGCGTCTCCGGCGGCCTCTATGCCTCGCTCAACATCGGCCTCGGCTCGAAGGATGAGCGCGCCGCCGTCACGGAAAACCGCGCCCGCGTCGCCAGCCTGCTCGGGGTTGCTCCCGGCGCGCTGCTGTCGCCCTACCAGCACCATTCGCCGGATGCGATCGTGGTCGATGCGCCCTTCGAGCCGGGCGCCCAGCCGCGCGGCGACGCGCTGGTGACCGACCGCCCGGGCCTTGCGCTCGCCATCTCCACCGCCGATTGCGGCCCGGTGCTTTTCGCCGATCCGCAGGCCCGCGTCGTCGGCGCGGCCCATGCCGGCTGGCGCGGCGCCCTCACCGGCGTGCTGGAGGCGACGCTTGCCGCCATGCAGCGGCTCGGCGCCCGCAACGAACGGGTGATCGCCGTGCTCGGCCCGACCATCTCCGGCGCGAATTACGAGGTCGGCGAGGAGTTCCGCGCCCGCTTCCTCGATGCCGACGGGGCGAACGAGCGCTTCTTCTCGCCCTCCGACAAGGCCGGCCATGCGCTGTTCGACCTGCCGGCCTACATTCTTGCCCGGCTCGATGCCGCCGGCGTTGCCACCGCCGCCAGTCTCGACCGCTGCACCTATGCGGAGGAGGAGCTGTTCTTCTCCTACCGCCGCGCCACCCATCGCGGCGAGCCCGACTACGGCCGCCTCGTCTCCGCAATCACCCTTTCGGAAAGCTGATCATGTCGCTCGCCTTCACGCGGGAGGAATACGCCTCCCGCCTCGATGCCCTTCGCGCCCGCATGGCCGAGACCGGCCACGACGCCCTGCTGCTCTTCGCCCAGGAGAGCATGTACTGGCTCACCGGCTACGACACGTTCGGCTTCTGCTTCTTCCAGTCGATGGTGGTGACCTGTGACGGGCGGATCGTCCTGCTGACCCGCTCCGCCGACCTGCGCCAGGCGCAGCTCACCTCGATCGTCGACGACATCCGCGTGTGGGAGGACCGCGACGGCGCCTCGCCCGTGCTGCAACTGCGCGACCTCATCGCCGAGCTCGGCCTCGGCGGCGCCCGCATCGGCGTCGAATACGACACCCACGGCATGACCGGGCGCATCGCCATCGACATCGCGACGCTGATGTCCGATGTCGCGCGCCTCGAAGACGCATCGATGACCGTCCAGCACCTGCGCGCGGTCAAGTCGCCGGCCGAGATCGCCTATGTCCGCCGTGCCGCCAGCCTGACGGATGCCGCCTATGAGGCCGCCCTGCCGCTGATCCGGGAGGGCGCGCGCGAGGGCGAGATCCTCGCCGCCATGCAGGGCGCGGTCTTTGCCGGCGACGGCGACTATCCGGGCAACGAGTTCATCATCGGCTCCGGGCCCGAAGCCCTGCTATGCCGCTACCAGAGCGGCCGCCGGGTGCTGGATCGCAACGACCAGTTGACCCTGGAATGGGCCGGCGCCTTCCGCCGCTATCATGTCGCCGCCATGCGCACGGTGATCGTCGGCGAGCCGACCGGCCGGCATGTCGCCCTCTATGAAGCCGCTCGTGCCGCGCTTGCCGCGGTCGAGGAGTGCCTCGTGCCGGGCCGCACCTTCGGCGAGGTCTTCGAGGCCCATGCCCGCGAGATCGACGCGCGCGGCGAAGGTGCCCACCGGCTCAACGCCTGCGGCTATTCGCTGGGTGCGCGTTTCGCGCCGAGCTGGATGGACTGGCCGATGGCCTATCGCGGCAATCCGGCCCGCATCGTGCCGGGCATGGTCGTCTTCACCCACATGATCCTGATGGATTCGGACAGCGGCGCCGCCATGTCGCTCGGTCAGACCTACCTGACGCACGAGGGCGGCGCGGAGTGTCTTTCCAAGCTCCCCCTCGACCTGCCGGTCAAGGCGGGCTAAACGAAGAAACCGAACGGAGCCATGACCGGCGGCAGGCGGGTGCCGTCCATGGCCACCGGGCAAGCACCGACGACGGACACGGGGACCAGCAAGGCCAGATGAGCGCGTTCCACCTCACCAGAAAATCCGCTCTGCGAGCCGTCGTGCCGGCGCTTGCGCTGCTGCTGGCCGCCTGCGCCGGCGATCCGACGCCATCGGCCTCCATCTCCGGCGCGAGCGCTCCTGCGGCGAGCCGGCCGGTGCCCAGCGTTCCGGCCGATCAGGCGACATTCGCCTTCGAACCCTTCACCGGCGCTCCCGGCAACATCGCCGATGCCCTGTCGCGGCAGATCGGCACCGAGGCGCGCGAGCAGAACCTGCGCCTGGTGCGCCGGGTCGGAGCTCCGGCGACCTATCGCATCAACGGCTATCTCTCCGCGTCCGGCGACCAGTCCCAGACGACGCTGTTCTATGTGTTCGACATCGTCGACGCCGGCGGCAACAGGCTGCACCGGATCCTCGGCCAGGAATCGGCGCCGGGCTCGTCCGGCGATCCCTGGTCCGGCGTCGACGACACCGCGCTCAACCGGGCTGCCCGCCGTTCGGTGGCCGAACTCGCCGCCTGGCTGCGCCGCTGAGCGCGCCGCGATCCGGGAAAATTTGCCGGCAGGCCCACTGGCCGGTTGTGCAAGGCGGGACGCGTTGTTAAAACGCCGCCGCCTGTTGGAGGAAGGCTCGCCGATGCCGGACTCCGGTCTGGCCTGCCGCGCTTCGACCTAGGCCACGAAAGAAGACCAGACAGACCACCGTGTGACCCTGTCGTACCGGCGCTGCGTTCCCCGTGCGGCGGCGGACCCAAGAAAGGACTTGCGGGCCATGAAGATCGTCGCGGGCAATTCCAATCGCGCGCTTGCAGAGGAAATCTCGTCCTATCTCGGGGCGCCCCTGGCAAAGTGTCAGGTGCGCCGTTTCGCCGACCAGGAGATTTTCGTCGAACTGCAGGAAAACGTACGCGGCGAGGACGTTTTCGTCCTGCAGTCGACCAGCTTTCCGGCCAATGACCACCTGATGGAGCTGCTGATCGTCATCGACGCGCTGCGCCGCTCCTCCGCCAAGCGCATCACCGCCGTCGTGCCCTATTTCGGCTATGCCCGTCAGGACCGCCGCGCTTCCGGCCGCACGCCGATCTCGGCCAAGCTGGTCGCCAACCTGATCACCCATGCCGGCGCCCACCGCGTGCTGACGCTGGATCTCCACGCCGGCCAGATCCAGGGCTTCTTCGACATTCCGACCGACAACCTGTTCGCCGCGCCGGTGATGACCCGCGACATCAAGGAGCGCTATTCGACGGACAACGTCATGGTCGTCTCGCCGGATGTCGGCGGCGTGGTGCGCGCCCGCGCGCTCGCCAAGCGCATCGACGCACCGCTGGCGATCGTCGACAAGCGCCGCGACAAGCCTGGCGAGTCGGAAGTCATGAACATCATCGGCGATCCGTCGGGCCGCGACTGCATCCTCGTCGACGACATCGTCGATTCCGGCGGCACCCTGTGCAACGCCGCCGAGGCGCTGCTCAACCAGGGCGCCAAGTCGGTCACCGCCTATATCACCCATGGCGTCCTGTCGGGCGGCGCGGTCGCGCGCGTGTCCTCGTCGAAGCTCAAGGAACTGGTCATCACCAATTCCATCGAGCCGACCGCCGCGGTGCTTGCCGCGCCGAACATCCGCACCGTCTCGATCGCCCCCTTGATGGGCGAGGCGATCTCGCGCACCGCGCTCGAACAGTCGGTGTCGAGCCTCTTCGGCTGATCGCCAGCCAGGGCCATGCCTCTCGAACGCCCGGATGCCGCATGGCTCCGGGCGTTTCTGCTTTTGCCCGTTAACGCCGATCAGCCGCGCCAGGCCAGCAGCCAGCGCTCCAACCGGCCGATCAGCCAGCTAACGATCAGCCCGAGCATCGACAGGATCGCGACGCCGGCCAGCAACTGGTCGGTGGCGAACAGGCTGCCGGCCATCAGGATATAGGCGCCGACGCCGTATTCGGCGCCGATCATCTCGGCCGCCACCAGCAGGATGATGCCGATCGACGCCGAGATCCGGCAGCCGGACAGGATCGCCGGCATGGCGCCGGGCAGGATGATCTTGCGCACGATGGAGCGCCAGGACAGGCCGAAGGACTGGCCCATGCGCACCAGGGTGCGGTCGACATTGTCGACCCCGCCATAGGTGGCGATTACCGTCGGGAAGAACGTGCCGAACAGGATCGTGGCGACCTTCGAGCCCTCGCCGATGCCGAACCAGATCACGAAGAGCGGCAAGAGGGCGATCTTCGGGATCGGGAACAGGGCCGAGACCAGCGGCAACAGGCCGGCGCGGGCCAGCGAGAACAGGCCGATGGCGAGCCCGACGGTGATGCCGAGGGCGGTGCCGAGCGTCCAGCCGATGACGAGGCGCTGCAGCGAGGCCGACAGATGCCGCCAGAGCTGCCCCGATTCGACCAGATAGCTGAAAGCTTCGAACGCCTCGCTCGGTGCCGGCAGCACCAGGTTGCTGATCACGCCGCTGCGCGATCCCGCCTCCCACAGCGCGACGATCGCCAGGAACACGAACGGCCCGATCAGCCGGATCGGCACCGGGCGAAAACCGCCGCCGCGATAGGGAACCGGGCGCAGACCCTCGCGTTGCTCCCCGGCTGCCCGGCCGCCGGACGTCTGGTCAAGCGACGACTGCTCAAGCGACGTCATCGGCGATCTCCCTGTCGGCGGCACGCGCCTCGTCGCGCAGGAGCTGCCACAGCTCGCGCTGCACGGCATCGAGCTTCGGATCGCCCGCCTCGCGCGCGCCGAGATCGCGGTCGATCTCCACGATGGTGCGGATGCGTCCCGGCCGGCGCGACAGCACGACGATGCGGTGGCCGAGGCGCACCGCCTCGGCCAGATTGTGGGTGACGTAGCAGGCGGTGAAGCGCTCGCGCTGCCACAGGGCGACGAGGTCGTCCATCAGCAGCTCGCGCGTCTGGCTGTCGAGCGCCGACAGCGGCTCGTCCATCAGCATCACCGCCGGGCGCACGCTGAGCGCCCTCGCGATGGCGACGCGCTGCTTCATGCCGCCGGAAAGCTGCCGCGGCAGCGCCTTGCGGAAATCGGACAGCCCCGTGCGCTCCAGCACGTCGGCGACGATCGTCTCGCGCTCCGCTGCGGACAGCGGATGGTCCTCCAGCACCAAGGAGACATTCGCCTCGACGCTGCGCCAGGGCAGCAGGGCGAAGTCCTGGAACACATAGGTCAGCGGGTTGAGCGACCCGGCAGGCACCTCGCCGGACAGCAGAACCTCGCCCTCGTCCGGCCGCTCCAGCCCGCCGATGAAGCGCAGCAGGGTCGACTTGCCGCAGCCCGACGGACCGATGATGCAGACGATCTCACCCTCACTGACCGTGAGGTCGATGCCGTTCAGCACCTCGGTCGCGCCGTAGCGATGCGTGATCCCGCGCAGCAGGAGATCCATCGGCTGCGTTCCTTGCCCGTTCTTCGCCCGGCCGGGCGTCAGTCCGTCTCGACGAAGGACGGGTCGACCAGCAGTTCCATCGTCACCGTCGCGGGGACCAGCTTCTCCGACTGGAACCAGGCGAGCTGGTCGGCGATCGAGGCCATGTTCAGCTTCGCCCCCTCGTTGACGCGCATCGCGCCGCTGCGGATCGAGGGCGCCGCCTTCTCGTAAGGCTCGTCGTTGTTGACGTATTTGTGCAGCAGTTGCACCAGCGCCTCGGCCTCTTCCTCGGTCGTGGTCTTGTCGATCAAGGCCGCGTTGAAGTCGGCCGCGCCCTTGGAAAAGGCCGCAAGGAAGCGCTTGACCAGGTCCGGCTTGTCCACCGTGTTGGCGGTCGAGGTGAAGACCGTGGTCACCTGATAGGCCGGGATATAGTCGGCGACCATGCCGATCGCCTCGATCTCCGGCCCCTCGGCCAGCGGCTTGGCGATATGCGGGACGATCGCCCAGGCGTCGATCTGCCCGGTCTTCAGCGCGCCGATGATCGCGCCGACCTTCTGCAGCGGCCGAAGGGTCAGTTCCGAGCGGTCGAAGCCTTCCTTGTCGGCGATCTTGTGGGCGATGTAGTGGAACGACGACCCGGTCTGGGTGATGCCGAAGCTCTTGCCCTTGAGCTGCGCCGGCGAGGTCACGCCCGCGTCATAGGCCGCCTTGGACACCAGGATCATCTGCCCGTCGACGCCCGGCTCCTCCTGCAGGCCGCCGCCGACCACCTTGATCGCGCCCTTCTCGGCAAGGTTGATCAGGCCGCCGGAAATCGCCGTGATGCCGAAGTCGACATCCCCGGAGGCGATCGCCACCGCCATCGGCTGCGCCGCCTGGAAATACTCGAAGGTGACGTCGAGGCCTTCCTCGGCGAAATAGCCGCGCTCGAAGGCGATGAAGCTCGGCGCATGCGAGGTGAAGCGCAGCGCGCCGACGGTGATCTTGTCGGCCGCGACGGCGCTGGCCAGCGGCGCGAGGCTCACGCCGGCGGCAATGCCGGCAGCCGCCGCCAGTTTCACGAATCCGCGTTTGGTCAAAGCCTTCATGGCACCCTCCCGATATGGCCGGTCGTCCGCGCCGGTCCTGTTGTGTCCGTCTCGCGGACGTTCCCTGCCTGCCGGCGCAACCCTGTCGAGCGGCGACGCGGGGCGGCAATGTGCCGGCGCAGGTGACCGCAGCCGGCCCGACTTGTCAATCTGTGCAGGGTCTTATCGTTGATCGCAGCGGCGGGCCTACAGTTCTTCCACATCGATCCCGAAGGTCAGCGCCCCGATCGGCTCCCCCGTCTGCGGGTCGACGACGGGCAGGCTCACCTGGCTCTGCACGGTGTGGGTGGACAGGTCTTCCTCCAGCGGGCCGATATGCAGGCTGTGCGGCCCGGCGAGGAAAGTCTTCTGCCACTTGTCCTCATCGCCCTGCCAGTAGTCGGTGGTCACCCGGCTGACCGCGACATTGAGTCCGACGGCGTCCATCAGGATGATTTCCGTGAACAGCCCCTGGCTGTCGTCCTGCAGCCTTGCCAGATAGCGGGAAACCTCGTGGTCCAGCACACCGGCAATGAGCAGGCCGTGGCTGCCGCTTTCCGCCTCCCTTATCCATTGCTCGTCGAGCTCGGTGATCTGCTCCTGGGTGTATTGCGCGGTCTGCCGGTTCTGCTCGCGCACCGCCGCGATCACCCGCGGCGACCGGGCCACCTCGGCAAGCCGCGTCCTTGCCAGCACGGCGAGATCGCTCTCGAAGACATTCAGGCCGGTGCCCTGCGCGGGACCGGCCAAGGCCGCCGCGAGCAACGAAACCGCCATCAGCCTGAAAACCCTGGTCAGCATGATCCCCCCCATCATTGCCCGGTCCGCCGCACCGGCCGGTGCGCGGGCGCACCCTATCCGGACCAGACTCTCATGGGGAAAGCGCAGGTTCGCACCTTCCTTGCGGCGATGCCGCCATAGAAATCCGCTTTGACGGCAACATGCAAGCGGCTCGGCCCCGGCCTTGCACTGAAATTGACGTTGCGGCAGAGTAATCGGGCCGGCGGGCACACGCGCAGCCTGCCGCAATGGCAGCGCATTTTCCGCGAAAACCCCGCCCGCGCTTGCCCTTTTCCGCGCCTTCGGCTATAGCAGCCGCGCGCACCTGCACCCCTGGAGGCGGCGCATCGGGTCGGCATGCCGCATCGAGGCGACAATGCCCTCCCCTTTCACGAGACATCAAGGAGAACTACCATGGCTGAAGGCTATGTGCTGAAGGCTTCGGTGAGGGATCGGGTTGGCAAGGGGGCCGCTCGCGCACTTCGCCGTGAAGGCCTCGTCCCCGCCGTGATCTACGGCGAGAAGAAAGCTGCCCTGCCGATCGCGATTCCGATCAAGGAGTCCACGATCGCCCTGCACCGCGGCGGCTTCATGACCCAGCTCGGCACCATCGAGGTCGACGGCGTCGCGCACCGCGTGATCGCCAAGGACTACCAGCTCGACCCGGTCCGCGACGACCTGATCCATGTCGACTTCCTGCGCGTGTCCAAGGGCGCGACGCTGACCGTCGACGTGCCGGTCCACTTCGTCAACGAAGAGAAGTGCCCGGGCATCAAGGCCGGCGGCGTGCTCAACGTGGTGCGCCACACGGTCGAGATGACCGTGCCCGGCGACGCCATTCCGGACGCGCTGGTCATCGATCTCGCCAAGGCCAAGGTTGGCGATTCGATCCACATTTCGGCCGTGGCCATTCCGGCCGGCTGCGCCCCGACCATCACCGATCGCGATTTCACCATCGCGACGATCGCCGCTCCCGGCGGCGGTGCCGGTTCGGCTGGAGACGGTGCCGAGGAGGAGAGCGAGGGCTGAGCCCCCGCTCGCCGGCCGGCGCGGAGAAGTGACGGGGAGTTCCCATGCGCCTCATCGTCGGCCTCGGCAATCCGGGCGAGAAATACGCCCGCAACCGCCACAATATCGGCTTTCTGGCCGTGGACGCGATCCACGGCCGGAATTCCACCTTCGGCCCGTGGCGGAGCCGCTTTCACGCGGATGTCAGCGAGGGCCTTCTCGACGGCGAGAAGGTGATGCTGATGAAACCCCAGACCTATATGAACGAGTCCGGCCGTGCGGTCGGCGACGCCGCCCGCTTCTACAAGCTCGCGCCCGCCGACGTCATCGTGCTCTACGACGAGCTCGACCTGCCGCCGGGCAAGGTTCGCACCAAGGTCGGGGGCGGCAGCGGCGGCCATAACGGCATCCGCTCGATCGACGCCCATCTGGGCAAGGAGTATTCGCGCGTGCGGCTCGGCATCGGCCATCCCGGCCACAAGGACCGCGTCACCGCCTATGTGCTGGGCGATTTCGCCAAGGTCGACGCCGACTGGCTCGACCCGTTGCTCGACAAGATCGCCGCGGAGGCCGGCCTGCTGGCCGGCGGCCACCATTCGGAATTCTGCAACCGGCTGCATCTGGCGCTCGCCCCGGCAAAGCCGCAGAAGCCCCGCAAGGAGCCCGGCGCGGGCGTGGGCGGCACCTCCCGCGATCCGAATCCGCCGCTGCCGCGGCGCGGCGGCGACAGCGCGCCCAAGACCGGTGCGCCCAAGACCAGTACGCCCAAGACCAGTACGCCCAAGACGGGGCTCGCCGAGCAGCTCGCGCGCATGTTTGGAAAGAAGGACTGAGACGAGATGGGATTCCAGTGCGGCATTGTCGGCCTGCCGAATGTGGGCAAGTCCACGCTGTTCAACGCCTTGACCAAGACCGCGGCGGCCCAGGCGGCGAACTATCCCTTCTGCACCATCGAGCCGAACACCGGCGAGGTCGCCGTGCCGGATCCGCGCCTGAAGGATATCGCCCGGATCGCCAAGTCGGCCAGTATCGTCCCCACCCGTCTCACCTTCGTCGACATTGCCGGCCTGGTGCGCGGCGCCTCCAAGGGCGAGGGCCTCGGCAACCAGTTCCTCGCCAATATCCGCGAGGTCGACGCCATCGCTCATGTGCTGCGCTGCTTCGAGGATGACGACATCACCCATGTCGAGGGCCGCATCGATCCCATCGCCGATGCCCAGACCGTCGAGACCGAGCTGATGATCGCCGACATGGAGAGCCTCGAGCGTCGTCTCGCGCCGCTGAAGAAGAAGGCGACCGGCGGCGACAAGGACGCCAAGGCGGTGATCCCGATCATGGAAGGGGCGCTGGAGCTCTTGCGCGACGGCAAGCCGGCGCGCCTGCTCGACGTGTCGGGCCCGGACGAGCGCAAGATCCTCGCCGGCCTCAACCTGCTGACCACCAAGCCGATCCTCTATGTCTGCAATGTCGAGGAAGCCTGCTCGGCCACCGGCAATGCCCAGTCCGAGCGGGTGCGCGAGATGGCCGAGGCGGAAGGCGCCGCCTGCGTCGTGATCTCCGCCGCCATCGAGTCCGAGATCGCCCAGCTCGACGATGCGGAACAGGCCGAGTATCTGGAGACCATGGGTCTCGAGGAGCCGGGTCTCGACCGGCTGATCCGCGCCGGCTACGACCTGCTCGACCTGATCACCTATTTCACCGCCGGCCCGAAGGAAGCCCGCGCCTGGACGATCCGCAAGGGCACCAAGGCGCCGCAGGCGGCCGGCGTCATCCACAGCGATTTCGAGCGCGGCTTCATCCGTGCCCAGACCATCGCCTTCGACGATTTCGTCACCCTTGGCGGCGAAACGGCGGCCAAGGAAGCGGGCAAGGCCCGCGACGAAGGCAAGGAATATGTGGTCAAGGACGGCGACGTGCTGCTGTTCAAGTTCAACACCTGACGGCGGCCGCGCGAAGCGACTCGCGCTTTTCCCAAGGCCGGATTAGTCTTCCGGCCGCCGCCGTCGTGGCGGCCTCTCCTGAGGAAAACCGCATGTCCCATCGCATGCTCGCGGCCGCTTCGGCGGCGCTGTTCCTTTGCGCGTCCACGGCCCTCGCGGGCACGGGCTCGGAAGGCTATTTCCAGATCTACAACAACACGGACGACAACACCGTCGTCGGCTTCTACACCAACGACGGCAGCGGCTGGTCGAGCAACTGGCTCAGCCAGCCGATCCGCCCGGACGAGTCTGCGCGCGCCGAGTTCACCGCCGACAGCGGCTCCTGCGCCCAGACCTTCCGGGTCGGCTGGCTCGCGGAGAGCGGCGGCGAGGTGCTCGACGATCCGATCGACATCGACATCTGCGAGGCCAGCAACGTCTATCTCGACGACAACGAGATCTATTACGACTGAGCGTCGACGCGCGGCCGGAGGCTCTCGACAGCGGCGTCCGGCTGCGTATAGATCGGCGTCATGACCACGTTCAGAAGCTTTGAGGATTTCGAGCCGGGCGAGACCATTGCGCTCGGCTCGAAAACCGTCACCCGCGAAGAGATCATCGCTTTCGCAGCCGAGTTCGACCCCCAGCCGTTTCACCTGGATGATGCGGCGGGCGAAGCCTCCCTGCTCGGCGGCCTTGCCGCCTCCGGCTGGCACACGATCGCCATGCTGATGCGCCTGCTGTGCGACAATCTCCTGCTGAATTCGAGCGGCAAGGGCTCGCCCGGCGTCGAGGAAGTGCGGTGGATGCGCCCCGTCCGCCCCGGCGACGTGTTGACCGCCAGCGCCGAGGTCATCTCCAGCCGGGTGCTCAACTCCCGCCCGGATCTCGGCATGGTCGACTTCCTGTTCACCGTCACCGACCAGACCGGAACGCCGGTCATGACCCAGCGCAACAAGATCCTCTTCGGCAGGCGGGAGGTGTCGCAATGACCTGGTTCGAGGACATGGTCGTCGGCGAGCGCCGCGAGCTCGGCAGCCATCATTTTACGCCGGAGGAGATCGTCCGCTTCGCGCAGGCTTATGATCCCCAGCCCTTCCACCTGTCGGATGAGGGGGCGGCGCAGACCCATTTCGGGCGCCTGTGCGCCTCCGGCTGGCACACCGCCTCCGTCTGGATGAAGCTGATGGTCGCCCATATCCGGGCCGACTGCGAAAGGCTCGGCACGCCCTCGCGTCTCGGCCCCTCCCCCGGCTTCACCGACCTGAAGTGGATCCGCCCGGTCTATGCCGGCGACACGATCTCCTACAGCTCGACCTTGCTGGAGAAGCGCGACATGCGCACGCGGCCGCAATGGGGCCTGCTGATCCATGGCAACGAGGGCGTCAACCAGGACGGCGTGACGGTGTTCTCCTTCACCGGCAAGGTGCTGGTCGCCCGCCGTCCTGCTGCCTGAGCGCCGCCGCTACAGCCGGCGGGCGAAGACCACCTCGTCGCGGATCGGGATGCCGTATTCGCCGAGCGCCGGGATCTCCGGCTTGAGCTTGCGCTCCTCGTCGATCGCGCCGGGCACCACCTTCTCCAGCCGGAAGTCGCGGCGCTGGTAGAAGCGGAAGGCGTCGAGATTGTCGTTGGAGGTGCGCACCAGCAGCCGGCGGATGCCGTTCTCGACCGCGGCTCCAGCCACCGCCTTGAGCAGCAAGGTGCCGACGCCGCCCCAGCGGTTCAGCGAATCGAGCGTCAGGATCTCCCATTCCCGCTCGCGCTGGATCAGCGTGACAAGGCCGACGATCTCGCCCGCTTCATCCACCGCGATGAAGCCGGGCAGGCGCGAGGCGTCGATCATCTCGCCCTCGATCAGGATCTCCGGGCTGGTCCATCGCCGGGTCAGCAGTTCGACCGCCGCCGCGTGGTCGTCCTCCGTCTTGCTGCGAATGGTAACCGTCATGGTCGGGTCCTCGTGATGCGCGGGCGGGCGCGCCCGCCATATTCGCCAGCCACATTAGCGCCGGAACAGCCGTTCGCCGAGCCCCTGCCGCGCCTGCCAGCCGGCGCGCTCCAGTTCCGGCTCGTCTTGCTCCTCCTGCGGATAGCCGATGCACAGATAGGCGACCAGCCGCCAGTCGGCCGGCACGTCGAGCGCGGCCGCGACCTCCTGCGGATCGAGGATCGACACCCAGCCGAGGCCGACGCCCCGCGCCCGTGCCGCCAGCCACAGCGTACTGATCGCGCAGACGCAGGAATAGGCGAGCATCTCCGGCATGGTCCGCCGGCCGAGGCCGCCGCCCTGGTCGGTCGCCTCGTCGCAGAAGACGGCAAGCTGCACCGGCGCGACCCTCAAGCCCTCCAGCTTCAGCCGGGCGTAGAGCTCGGCCCGCTCGCCCTCGTAGGACGACAGCGCGTCGGCATTGGCCTTGCGGAAACTGCCCCGCACCGCCTCGCGCCGGGCGGGATCGTCCACCAGCACGAAACGCCAGGGCTGGCTGTTGCCGACGGAGGGCGACAGATGCGCCTGCGCCAGAAGCGCCTCCAGAAGCCCCTCGGGCAGCGGCTGCGGGTCGAACTGGCGCACGTCCCGCCGCCAGACGAACAGCGCCTGCAACCCGTCGAGAAAGGCCGCGTCGAACACCGGCGTCCCGCCGTCTTGCCCGTCTGCGCGGCGGGCCGGGTCGCGGGGCGCCGCGCCGCTCAATGGCCCGGAAAGTCCACCAGCGTGCGCACCGGAACGCCCAGGGCTTCCAGTCGCGCCCGCCCGCCGAGATCCGGCAGGTCGACGATGAAACAGGCCGCCACCACGTCCGCGCCCATCCGCTGCAGCAGCTTGGTGGCCGCCTCCGCCGTGCCGCCCGTGGCGATCAGGTCGTCGATCAGGATCACCTTCTCGCCGGGCCGGATCGCGTCCTTGTGCATCTCCATCTCGTCGAGCCCGTATTCCAGCGAATAGGCAATGCGCACCGTCTCGTGCGGCAGCTTGCCCTTCTTGCGGATCGGCACGAAGCCGGCCGACAACTGATGCGCCACCGCCCCGCCGAGGATGAAGCCGCGCGCCTCGATGCCGGCGATCTGGTCGACCTTGGCGCCCGCCCAGGGCTGCACCAAGGCGTCGACCGCCCGGCGGAAGGCGCGCGCGTTGCCGAGCAGCGTGGTGATGTCGCGAAACAGGATGCCCGTCTTCGGATAGTCCGGGATGGTGCGGATCGCCGCCTTCAGCTCCTGCGAGACCGTTTCAGTCGTCATTGCCCGTCCGTCTTGCTTGTTTCGGCGCGCCTGCCCGTCCGGCGACGGCGCAACCGTTTGGTGGGGGAGTTTGCCACATTCGCCGGTCCGGCAAAGCGGTTTCGTTCGCCGCGCCGGCTTCCCTTAGCGGAAGAGCACGCGGCCGGCGACGGCGTCGAGCCGGGCCACCAGTTCGGGATCGCGCGCCTCCACGCTCGTCATCACCGCGTATTCGAGCGCGGTGTCCGAGCCGATCGGGCAGGCCTCGTGCTCGCGCGGCAGGTCGCGTGCGAGGCGCGCGACGAGCTGGCGCGCATGGTCGGCATTGTCGTGCAGCACCTTGATGATCGACTGGATGTCGACCGCCCCGTGATCGGGATGCCAGCTATCGTAGTCGGTGACCATCGCCACCGTCGCGTAGCAGATCTCCGCCTCGCGGGCGAGCTTGGCCTCCGGCATGTTGGTCATGCCGATCACGTCGCAGTTCCAGCTCCGGTAGAGGTTGCTCTCCGCCAGCGAGGAGAATTGCGAGCCCTCCATGGCGAGATAGGTGCCGCCGCGATGGAAGGTCAGCGCCTCCGCGGCCGCTGCCGCCGCGACATGGTCGACCAGGCGCGGCGACACCGGCTCGGCCATCGACACATGCGCGACGCAGCCCTTGCCGAAGAAGCTCTTGGCCCGCGCGAAGGTGCGGTCGATGAACTGGTCGACCAGCACGAAATGGCCCGGCGCCATCGCCTCGTTCAGCGATCCGACGGCGGAGACCGACACCAGCGAGGTGACGCCGCAGCGCTTCATCACGTCGATATTGGCGCGGTAGTTGATGTCGGACGGGGCGAAGCGGTGACCCCGCCCGTGGCGCGGCAGGAACACCACCTTGAGCCCGTCCACCTCGCCGATCCGCACGGCATCGGACGGCTCGCCCCAGGGGCTGTCGACCCGCACCCACTCCGCGTCCTGCAACGCCGGCAGGTCGTAGAGACCCGATCCGCCGATCACCCCGAGCACAGCCTTGACCATCCGCGCAACTCCTCTGCCCTGCCTGTTGCGATAGCATTCCCGCCGCGATGTTCCAACCGCCCGGCGGACATGAAAAGGCCGCCGGATCGCTCCGGCGGCCGATTGTTCAGAATTTTCGTCGTGGTCGCTTAGTGATCGACGTCGCGCCAGACCGACTTCTTGGTGAAGTACAGCAGCGAGGCGAAGACGATGAGGAAGATCATCACGCGGAAGCCCATCCGCTTGCGCTCCTCGAGCTTCGGCTCGGCGACCCACATCATGAAGGCCGAGACGTCCTTGGCATACTGCTCGACCGTGGTCGGAGTGCCGTCGGTATACTCGACGCCATCGGCGAACAGCGGCGGCGCCATGGCCAGCGTCTGTCCGGCGATGAACTTCGGATTGTAGTACTGGCCGGCCGGCACATCCAAGTCGTCCGGCGCGTCTTCATAGCCCACGAGCAGGTTGTAGATATAGTCCGGACCCTGCTCCTGGTACTGCGTGAAGATGTCGAAGATGAAGCCCGGGAACCCGCTCGCCACGGCGCGGGCCTTGGCCAGCGTCGAGAAGTCCGGCGGATAGGCGCCGCCATTGGCGGCGCGCGCCGCCTGCTGGTTCGGGAACGGCGAGGGCCAGCGGTCGGAGGGGATCGCAGCGACCTCCTCCATCTCGCCATCGTCGTTCGGGCCCTTCATCACGGTGTATTCCGCCGCGATCACCTTGACCTGGTCTTCGGTGAAGCCCGGCCCGCCCGGCTCCGCAAGGTTGCGGAACGCCATGAAATTGGCGCCGTGACAGGAGGCGCAGACCTCCTTGTACACCTTGAAGCCGCGCTGGAGCTGGGCCTTGTCATACTGGCCGAACGGGCCAGAGAAAGACCACTGCTGCCGCTCGATATGCGGCCCTTCGCCGGCGGCCATGGCCGGCGCGGCGACTGCCAGAGCCGCCACGGCCAGCAGGGCGCCACGCACGGATTTGATCATCGTCTTCATTGAGGAGAACTCCCAATCCCGTCCGTGTGTCACTTCGTTTCCGGCGCCGCGACCGCACCGGCCGGCTTGCCGCCGCCGCTGAGCACGGCTTCCGAGATCGAGGCCGGCAGCTCCTTCGGCTTCTCCAGGAAGCCCAGCAGCGGCAGGATGATCAGGAAGTGGGCGAAGTAATAGGTCGTCAGGATGCGGGCCGCAATCACATAGCCGCCCTCCGCCGGCATCGCGCCGAGATAGCCAAGGCCGACGCAGACCGCGACGAAGATCCAGAAGAACTGCTTGAACAGCGGCCGGTAGGTGCCGGAACGGACCTTCGAGGTGTCAAGCCACGGCAGCACGAACATCACCGCGATCGAGCCGAACATCAGGACGACGCCGCCGAGCTTGTCCGGAACCGCGCGCAGGATCGCGTAGAACGGCAGGAAGTACCACTCGGGAACGATATGCGCCGGGGTGACCAGCGGATCGGCCTCGATGTAGTTGTCGGCGTGACCCATGTAGTTCGGGATGTAGAACACGAAGTAGGCGAACAGGATCATGAACACCACGATCGCGAACAGGTCCTTGATCGTGTAATACGGGTGGAACGGGATCGTGTCCTGCTTGGTCTTCGGGTTGATGCCCGTCGGGTTGTTGTTGCCCGTGGTGTGGAATGCCCACACGTGCAGCAGCACGACGCCGAAGATCATGAACGGCAGCAGATAGTGCAGCGAGAAGAAGCGGTTCAGCGTCGGATTGTCGACCGCGAAGCCGCCCCACAGCCAGTTCACGATCGGCTCGCCGACCAGCGGCAGCGCCGAGAACAGGTTGGTGATCACCGTGGCGCCCCAGAAGGACATCTGGCCCCAGGGCAGCACGTAGCCCATGAAGGCGGTCGCCATCATGATCAGGAAGATCACGACGCCGAGGATCCACGAGATCTCGCGCGGCGCCTTGTAGGAGCCGTAATACATGCCGCGGAACATGTGGATGAACACGGCAATGAAGAACATCGACGCGCCGTTGGCGTGCAGGTAGCGCAGCAGCCAGCCGAAATTCACGTCGCGCATGATGTGCTCGACAGAGGCGAAGGCGAGCGCGGTGTTCGGCGTGTAATGCATCACCAGCACGATGCCGGTGACGATCTGCGCGATCAGCACGAAGAACAGGATACCGCCGAAGGTCCACCAGTAATTGAGGTTCTTCGGGGTCGGGAAATCGACGAAGGAACCGCGAACGAGCGAAATGACCGGCAAGCGGCTCTCGAGCCACTTCGCCGCCGCGCTCTGCGGCACGTAGTTGGAATGTCCAGCCATGGCTGCCTCTCCTCTGGAATGCCGCGTATCAACCGATCTGAATCACGTTGTCCGAGATGAACTCGAACGGCGGGATCAGGAGATTCTCGGGTGCGGGTCCCTTGCGGATCCGGCCGGCCGTGTCGTAGTGCGAACCGTGGCAAGGGCAGAACCAGCCGCCGAAATCGCCGGCCTGTCCGAGCGGAATGCAGCCAAGATGGGTACAGACGCCGACCATCACGATCAGCGCTTCGCGGCCCTCGACGCCGCGGTTGGCATCGGTCGCCTGCGCATCGGCGCCAAGGTTGGCGTTGCGCGCGTAGGGATCGGGGAGATCGGAGATCGCGACGGCATTGGCCTCCTCGATCTCGCGGGCGCTGCGGTTGCGGATGAACACCGGCTTGCCGCGCCACATCACCTTGATTTCCTGCCCCTCGTCGATGGCCGAGATGTCGACCTCGATGGATGCCAGCGACAAGGCGGACGCATCCGGGTTCATCTGGTCGATGAAGGGCCAGGCGAGCGCGGCTGCGCCAACCGCCCCCATCGCACCGGTCGCGATATAGAGGAAATCGCGGCGAGTGGGTTCGACCGTATCCTGCTGTGCCAAGGTCGCGTCCTCTTTTAACCTACAAGCCCGACGACAACGGCAAGCGCCGCCGTCCCTGCCCCGGCAACAACGGGGACGAAGGCCGGCGGAAGGCGTCGTCTGGGCGGCAGATGCGGCTTTCCGCATCTTTCCAAGCGGGGCTGTTATTGGCACCCTTGCCCGCGCTTGTCCAGATCATCGTGAAACGAGACGACTCTTTGTCGCGGTTTTTTGCCCAATGATTGCAGCAATGCCGCCCGATTTTGGCCACGTGGTCAACTTCGATTTCCCCCACACGCCGCGCGAGGGGCGCGGCGTGTGGGAAGCAATCACACCGCCTCGCGGCCGCTGTCGATGAAGCCGCCGGACTGGCGCCCCCACAGGCTGGCATAGAGGCCGCCCCGCGCCAGGAGATCCTCGTGGCGCCCGTCCTCGACGACCCGGCCCCGGTCCATGACGATCAAGCGGTCCATCGCCGCGATGGTCGACAGCCGGTGAGCGATGGCGATCACCGTCTTGCCGGCCATCAGCTCGTTGAGGCTGTCCTGGATCGCCGCCTCGACCTCCGAATCGAGCGCCGAGGTCGCCTCGTCCAGCACCAGGATCGGCGCGTTCTTCAAGAGCACCCGGGCAATGGCGATACGCTGGCGCTGGCCGCCGGACAGTTTCACGCCGCGCTCGCCGACATGCGCCAGCAGCCCCTTGCGCCCTTCCGGATCTTCCAGTCCGGCGATGAAGCCGGCCGCATGGGCGCGCCGGGCCGCCTCCATCGCCTCGCTCTCGCCCGCGCCGGGCTTGCCGTAGACGATGTTGTCGAGCACCGAGCGGTGCAGCAGCGAGGTGTCCTGCGTCACCACGCCGATCTGCGCCCTGAGGCTCGCCTGGCTCACCTCGGCGATGTCCTGGCCGTCGATCCGGATGCGGCCGCTCTCCACGTCGTAGAAGCGCAGCAAGAGGTTCACCAGCGTCGACTTGCCCGCGCCCGAGCGCCCGACGATGCCCACCTTCTCGCCCGGACGGATCGTCAGGTCGAGCCGGTCGATGACGCCCGCCTCCTTGCCGTAGTGGAAGCGCACGCCCTCGAAGGCGATCTCGCCGCGCGAGACGACAAGCGCCGGCGCCTGCGGCCGGTCCGTCACTTCCCGCTCGCGCGAGATGGTGGTGATGCCGTCCTGCACCGTGCCGATATTCTCGAACAGGCCCGAGACTTCCCACAGGATCCACTGCGACATGCCGTGCAGCCGCAGCACCAGCGCCACCGCCACCGCGACATCGCCGGTGGTCACCGCCTCGGCCCGCCACAGGTAGATCGACATGGCGCCGATGCCGAACAGCAGCAGCACATTGATCGTGTGCAGCACGGTGTTGAGCACCGTCACCAGCCGCATCTGCCGGTGGACCGTCTTCAGGAACTCCCACATGGAGGAGCGGGCATAGTCCTCCTCCCGGTCGGTATGGGAGAACAGCTTCACCGTGGTGATGTTGGTATAGGCGTCGACCACCCGGCCGGTCATCAGCGAGCGCGCGTCGGCCTGCACCTGCGACAGGGTCTTCAGGCGCGGCACGAAGAACACCAGCACCGCCAGATAGGCGAAGAACCAAAGCACCAGGGGCAGGGCGAGGCGGATGTTGGCATCGCCGATCAGCAGCACCGCCGAGACGAAATAGACCGACACATAGACCAGCACGTCGAGCACGCGGGTCACCACCTCGCGCACCGCCAGCGCCGTCTGCATCACCTTGGTGGCGATGCGGCCGGCGAAGTCGTTCTGGTAGAAGCCGATGCTCTGGCGCAGCAGGTAGCGGTGCACCTGCCAGCGGATCGCCATCGGATAGTTGCCGAGCAACGCCTGGTGGAACAGCAGTTCCCAGGCCAGCGACAGCACCGGCATGATCACCAGGATCACCACGCCCATCCACACGAGCCGGCCGGCATTGTCCGCAAAGAAGGTCTCGCGATCCGCCGTCGACAGCCAGTTCACCAGGTCGCCGAGGAAGGCGAAGACCATGACCTCGAAGATCGCGACGGCGGCGCCGAGCACGCAGATGGTCACCAGGATCGGCCAGATCGGCCGCGTGTAATGCCAGCAGAAGGCGAAAAGCCCGGCCGGGGGCGCCTTGATCGGCTGCTCCCGGAACGGGTCGATGAGTTTCTCAAAGCGGGCGAACATGACGAAGATCCTCATACGTCCTGCGGGTCCGCTCCGCCCGCCGCGTCACCGCATGACGGCCGGCGGGAAACACCGGCTGCTGTGCCGCCGGTGTCATCAGCACCGACAGGATGAACGCGGACACGGCGGCGGCAAGCACCGTCAGGCCCAGAAACAGGGTGAAAAGCCGTTCGGCGAACTGCGCGGCGGGCACGCTGGTTCCGGCGGAAACGACCGCGTCCAGGCGGTCGAATTCCAGCAAGGCCTGCGGCACGAACAGCGCCAGCGCCAGCGACAGGGTCAGGCCCACCGCCGCGCCGACGACCAGCACGGCATCGGTCAGACGTCCTCTGCCAGTGTCGCGGCCGCCGCTGCGGTCGAGGGGACCGCTGTCCTGCGGCAGCGGGATTTGCGGCCGCGCGAAAGGATCGAGCGGATAACGGGAGTCCATGGGTAAGCTCCTGCGGAACTCGGCATCGGACATGTCCCGCGACAGACACGGACACAAACGCCATGCATTCACCGCGGATCGGTGAATTGCGTGCGGGACGGGACGGAAAACGAACCGGCCGGGGCCGGGTCGAAGGGGAAAATGGGTCTGGCTGGGAAGGCTGGCGGCCTAAGCGCCGCGCACCGCAGATCCGGTCATTGGTGCCCCGGCAACCGGAGCGAGGTCGCACATGGAGGTGCGAAACTTGACTGCGCAAAATGCCATCATGCACTCCCTCCTTGCTGTTGCGACCTGAGACGACCTGCGGGTTAAGGACGGACGGGCGTCCGCCGATCGGCGAAGCTCCACCGGGCGCGCGAGGCGCCGAAGATGGCGAAAGCCGATGCGGTGACCATACACGATGACCGGCGGTTGCAAAGGCTCAATTCGAACCCGAAGGATTGAAGCCATGCGACTGTTGCGTTCATGCAACGTTCTCGCGCCGGCTCCGCCAGCACGGGGCAACGTTCTCGCGCTGACCTCGGCCCGCGCGGGGCAACGTTCTCGCGCTCACCTCGGCCCGCGCGGGGGCAACGGTCTCGCGCTAGCCCACCGCTTCCGCCTCGTCCTCGACGGCGATGAAGCCCCCGGACTGCCGCGCCCACAACTCCGCATAGAGCCCGCCGCGCGCCACCAGCTCGTCATGCCGCCCTTCCTCGGCAATCCGCCCCTCGTCCAGCACGATCAAGCGGTCCATCGCCGCGATGGTCGACAGTCGGTGGGCGATGGCGATCACCGTCTTGCCGGCCATCAGCTCGGTGAGGCTCTCCTGGATCGCCGCCTCGACCTCCGAATCGAGCGCCGAGGTCGCCTCGTCCAGCACCAGGATCGGCGCGTTCTTCAAGAGCACCCGGGCAATGGCGATACGCTGGCGCTGGCCGCCGGACAATTTCACGCCCCGCTCGCCGACCCTCGCCTCGAAGCCGGTGCGGCCGCGGCTGTCGGCCAGCGCCTCGATGAACTCGAGCGCATGCGCCCGCCGCGCCGCCTCGCGGATCGCCGCCTCGCCCGTATCCTCCCGGCCGAGCGCGATATTCTCGCGGATCGAGCGGTGCAGCAGCGCCGTGTCCTGCGTCACCATGCCGATCTGCGACCTGAGGCTTGCCTGCGTCACCGCAGCAATGTCCTGCCCGTCGATCAGAATGCGGCCGCTCTCCAGGTCGTAGAAGCGCAACAGCAGGTTCACCAGCGTCGACTTGCCCGCTCCCGAGCGGCCGACGAGCCCCACCCGCTCGCCCGGACGGATCGTCGTCGTCAGGTCCTCGATCACCCCGCCCGTCTTGCCATAGTGGAACCGCACGCCCTCGAACGCGATCTCTCCCTTGGACACGGCGAGCGCCGGCGCCCCCGGCCGGTCGGTCACCGTCACCGGACGGGTGATCGTCTCGGCGCTGTCCTGCAGCGTGCCCAGCGCCCGGAACAGCCCGTTGAGCTGGCCGAGCAGCCGGCCCAGCAGCACGTTGAGCCGCAGCACCAGGCCGAGCACCAGCGCCACGTCGCCGGTGGTCACCCGGCCCGCCTCCCAGGCGAACACCGCGAGCCCGCCGATCGCGGTGATCATCACGCCCGACAGCACGCTCATCTGCCAGCGCACCGCCGTCAGCGTGCGGGTGAAGCGGCGGATCGCGGCGAGGAACGCCTCGTAGCTCTCGCGGGTGCCGATCCCCTCGCGCTGCGTGTCGCTGAACAGCTTGATCGTCTGGATATTGCCATAGGTGTCGACGAAGCGCCCGGTCACGCCGGACGAGGCATGGGCGCTGTCCTTCGCGGTCCGGCGGATACGCGGCACATAAAGGAAAGCCAGCCCGGCAAAGCCGGCGAGCCACAGCCCCACGACGAGGCCGAACCACGGATCGAGCGCGGTCACCAGCGCCAGTGTCGACACCGCGAAGACGACGATGAACCAGATCACCTGCAGCAGGCTGACCATGAAGTCGCCGGCCGCCTGTCCCGACTGCCAGACCTTCTGCGAGATGCGGCCCGCGAACTCGTCCTGGAAATAGGCCAGCGACTTGCCCACCACCTGCGCGTGACCCTGCATCCGCACCAGGTTGAAGAAGCCCGGCACCACGATCTGCTCTTCCACCAGCGCGTTCAGCGTCGCAATGAGCGGGCGCAGCAGCAGCACGGTCAGCGCCATCAGGATCAGAACCGTCCCGTGCTCGGCGAGAAACTCCGTCCGCGTCCCGGCCTGCATCCTGTCGACCAGGTCGCCGACGAAGACATAGAGCGCCGCCTCGATCAGGGCGGTGAGGCCGCCGAGCACCAGCATCGCCAGAAAGGTCAGCCGCGCCTGCGAGACGAAGAACCACAGATAGCCGAAGGCGGTGCGCGGCACCGGACGGTCGGGCAGCGGCGCCAGCGGATCGAGGCGCCCTTCGAACCAGGCAAGCAGTCTTTCGATCACGGGACGCGGGTCCTTTGCTGTTGCCGGAAGGGTGGGCTGCGGGCAAGAAGGGGCGCTGAGGGGATGCATGCGCCGCCCGCACCTGCATATGGGACACCCTGCCCCGCTTCCAAGCCCGCTTCCAGACCCGGACCGCGCCTGCCATGCCCGACCTTGCGCTCTTCCAGCCGGACATTCCGCAGAACACCGGCACGATCCTGCGGCTCAGTGCCTGCCTCGGCGTGACCGTGCATGTGATCGAGCCGGCCGGCTTTCCGCTGTCCGATCACGCGCTGCGCCGCGCCGGCATGGACTATATCGAGCGCGCCGCCCTGGTCCGCCATGTCGACATGTCCACCTTCGAGGCCTGGCGCGCGAGTGAAGGTCGCCGGCTGGTGCTGCTGACCACCTCCGGGGCGACCTCCTATCTCGATCACGCCTTCCAGGCGTCCGACATTCTCATGCTCGGCCGCGAATCCTCCGGCGTTCCGCAAGAGGTTCACGCCCGCGCCGATGCCCGACTCACCGTGCCGATGGTCGCCGGCCTGCGCTCGCTCAATGTCGCCGTCGCGGCGGCCATGGTGCTGGGCGAGGCCCTGCGGCAGACTGGCGCCTTTCCCCGTCCGGGGGACGCGTCCCCTTCCACCGGCGGATGAGTTCTGCCATGAAGCCGGGGCAGAAGGCCAATCAGGCGCGCGGGCACGCATAGGGGGAGGACTGCAGGAATGAGCGCAGCGACGACGGACGACAGGGGCGAGACGCGCGGCGGCCCGGTTCCCGGTGGCATCGACGACAAGAAGCTGCGCGCCGAAGCCTGGTTCCAGAGCCTGCGCGACCGCATCTGCGCCGCCTTCGAGGCGATCGAGGACGAGGCCGCCGAGCACGCCGCCCTGCCCGGCGACCTCGCGGCCCTGCCGGCCGGCCGCTTCGAGCGCACGCCGTGGGAGCGAATCGATTCGACCGGGGCGAAGGGCGGCGGCGGCATCATGGCGATGATGAAGGGCCGCGTCTTCGAGAAGGTCGGCGTCCACGTCTCCACCGTCCACGGCGAGTTCTCGCCGGAGTTCCGCGGCCAGATCCCCGGCGCCTCGGAGGACCCGCGCTTCTGGGCCTCCGGCATCTCGCTGATCGCCCACATGCACAATCCGCATGTGCCGGCCGTGCACATGAACACCCGCATGGTCGTCACCACCCGCCAGTGGTTCGGCGGCGGCGCCGACCTGACGCCGGTGCTGGAGGCCCGCCGCACCCAGGAGGACGCCGACACGCGCGCCTTCCACGCGGCGATGCAGGGCGCCTGCGAGCCCCATGCGGTCGCCGACTATCCCCGCTACAAGGCCTGGTGCGACGAGTATTTCTTCCTCAAGCACCGCAACGAGCCGCGCGGCGTCGGCGGCATCTTCTACGACTATCTCAACTCCGGCGACTGGGAGGCCGATTTCGCCTTCACCCGGGACGTCGGCCTCGCCTTTCTCGACATCTACCCGAAGCTGGTGCGCGCCAACTACGGCACGCCGTGGAGCGAGGCCGAGCGCGAGGAACAACTCATCCGCCGCGGCCGTTACGTCGAGTACAACCTGCTCTACGACCGCGGCACGATCTTCGGGCTCAGGACCGGCGGCAATGTCGCCTCGATCCTGTCGTCGATGCCGCCAGTGGTGAAATGGCCGTGAGGCGAGGCTGATCCCATGTCCCTGCCGCCGCTGACATCCCTCTCCGTCACCGGCTATCGCTCCCTGCGCGCGCTGCATATGCCGGTCGGCGCGCTCAACGTCTTCGTCGGCCGCAACGGCACCGGCAAGACCAACCTCTACCGCGCCCTCTCGCTGCTGCAGCAGGCCGCCTTCGGCCGCATCACCCGCGCCATCGCCGAGGAAGGCGGCGTCGAAAGCGTGCTGTGGGCCGGCGGTCGCAAGCGCGGCGCCCCGGTGCGGCTGATCCTCAAGGCCCGGCTCGGCGACATGACCTATTCCATCGAGGTCGGCCTGCCGAACAACATCACCGACGCGGCCCTGCCGCTGGAGCCGCTGGTCAAGGAGGAGAGCCTGACGCTCGCCGCCGGTCGGCGCGAGGTCACCTTGATGCAGCGCGGCGGCCCCACGGCCTGGCTGCGCGCCGCCGACGGCACGAGGCTGACCTACGACAACGAGTTGCTGGGGTCTGAAACCGCGCTCGGTGCCTTTCGCGACGGCGCCCGCTTTCCAGAGCTCGACATCGTCCGCCGCACCTTCGCCGACTGGCGCTTCTACCATGGCTTTCGCACCGACGAGGCCTCGCCGCTGCGCCAGCCCGCGCTTGCACTGACGACACCGACCCTCTCGTCCGACGGGGCGGACCTTGCCGCCGTCCTGGCGACGCTCACCCTGGTGCGGGGCGATGCCCGCGACATGGAGGCCGCCATCGACGACGCTTTTCCCGGCGCCCGCCTGCGGGTCGAGGTGGCTGAGGGCGCCGCCCGTCTGTCGCTGCGCTTTGCCGACATGCCGCGCGACTTCTCGGCCCGCGAGCTCTCCGACGGCACGCTCAACTATCTGGCGCTCGCCGGGGCGCTGCTCGCCTACCGGCTGCCGGCCTTCGTCGCGCTGAACGAGCCGGAGGCAAGCCTGCATCCGGAGCTGCTGGCCCCGCTCGCCCGGGTCGTGGCGCGGGCTTGCGAGCGCACGCAGGTCTGGATCGTCACCCATTCGCAGGACTTCGCCGACGCGCTGGCGCGCGAGGCCGGCGCCGTGCCGCGCACGATCGTGAAGACCGAAGGGGCGACCGGCATCGAAGGGTTGAAGATCACCGGCGAATTCGCCGACGAGGACTGAAGGGCGTCAAGCCGTCCCGGCGACCTCGGCAAGCAGCGCCGCCCGGTCGAGCGCAAAGCCGCTGTCGATCCAGCGGCTCTCGGCGAGGCGCAATTCCTCGCCGACCTTCGGTCCCGGCGCGATGCCGGCCCTGGTCATGTCGCGGCCGGAGACCGGAAGCCTCGGAATGTCGAGCCCCGTCACCGCCTCCAGCAGCGCCCGCAGCCCCGCGTCGTCCGCCGCACGCCCCGCCTCGGCGGCGGCCAGCAGCACGCCATCGGCCGCCGCCTCGCGCCCGTGGCGATAGAGCAGTTCCAGCGCGGCGAGACGCACCGCCTCGGGATCGTCGCTCCACGGCTTTGCGCGCACCGCGTCGGCAGCCAGCCGCGCCGCCTTCATCCGCCGCCGCTCCGCATTGGAGAGCCGCAGCCGGTCGGCCAGCGCATCGAGCTCCGCCTCGCCGCCCTCGCTGAGCGCGGCGAGCGCCAGCGCCGGCGCGCGCGTGTTGGCGCAAAGAGCATCGAGCGCCCGCAGGGCCCGGAACGGGCCGAGCCCGGCGCGCGGCACCAACACCTGCGGCATCACGCCGCTCGCCGCCATCGCCTCCAGCGTCGCGACCGCGCCGCCCGCGGCGACGAGCTTGCGCATCTCCGCGCCGATCCGCTCGGCCGAAAGCCCCGCAAGGCCGTCCTTCAGCCGGGTCACGGCGGCAAGACCCTCGGCGTCGGGCGCGCCCTCGCCATATTGGGCATGGAAGCGGAAGAAGCGCAGGATGCGCAGATAGTCCTCGCGGATGCGCCGCTCCGCATCGCCGATGAAGCGCACCCGCCGGGCGTGAAGGTCGGCCAGGCCGCCGACCGGATCGAACAGCGTCCCGTCGCGTCCTGCATAGAGCGCGTTCATGGTGAAGTCGCGCCGCTCCGCGTCATGCCGCCAGTCGCGGCCGAAACGCACGGTGGCGTGGCGGCCATGCGTCTCCACATCCTCGCGCAGGGTGGTGACCTCGAAGGCGCGGCCATCGCTGACCACCGTCACCGTGCCGTGGTCGACGCCGGTCGGCACCGCCTTCAGTCCGGCCGCCTCGACGCGCTCGATGACGGTGGCAGGTTCCGCCGTGGTGGCGATGTCGATGTCGCTGACGGCCAGGCCGAACAGCGTGTTGCGCACCGCCCCGCCGACGACGCGTGCCGTCTCGCCGCCCTGTTCGAGCGCGTCGAACACGGCCTGCAGCGCCGGTTCGCCCAGCCAGTCGGCCTTGATCCGCTCGCTCATGCGCCCCTCCACGCGAGGCTCCGCTATTCGTAGCGGCCGGGGATGAACTGGCCGTCGCGCATCTCCGCCGGCCGGTAGGTCTGCCCCTCCGGCAGTCCCTCGCGCAGGGTCAGCGTCACCAGCCCGGCAATCACCAGCGCGCCGCCGGCGATCACCAGCCACAGCATCGGCCCCTTGCGCCAGTTCTCCGAGGTCTGTGCCTTCTTGTTGATGAACAGCCAGATCGCAAATCCGATGAAGGGCAGCGAGAACAGCAGGAGCTGGGTGAGAATGATACGCAACATCAGCGGCACACCGTGTCATAGAGAAGCCGGAGGATCCCGGCGGTAACGCCCCAGATGTAGCGTTCGCCATAGGGCATGGCATAGAAATAGCGGGGCTTTCCGGCGAAGATCCGGGACTGCCGGCGGTGATTGGCATCGTCCATCAGGAACCGCAGCGGCACCTCGAAGACATCGGCCACCTCGTCCGGGTTGGCGACGATCCGCGCCCTCGGCGAGACCAGGCCGATCACCGGCGCGACCCGGTAGCCGGAGCCGGTGAGATAGGTCGGCAGCACGCCGACCGGCTGCACCGCGCGCGGCGACAGCCCGATTTCCTCGCGCGCCTCGCGCAGCGCCGCGGCCACCGGCCCCTCGTCCTCGGGGTCGATCTTGCCGCCCGGCAGCGAGATCTGCCCGGCATGGCTGGTCAGATGGTCGGTGCGCTGAGTGAGGATGACGGAGGCCCCGGCCGGCCGGTCCACCACCGGGATCAGCACCGCCGCATCGCGCGGCGGCCGCTTGGCGAAGGCGAAGGGTCCCATGTCCGGATTGAGGATGTGGTCGCCGACCTCGTCCATCGCGGCGAGCGCAAGGCGCAGCCGCGCCTGCTCGGCAAAGGCTTCCGCCGAATCGATCACGGCGGCCGCCCCCTTCATCATCCGCTCCGCACGATCCTGCTCGATCTCCAGGCTCACCCTGCCCCGCCCGTTTCCATATCCGTCTCGCCGGCCGCAACCGCCGGAAAGAAGACGCCCCCGCTCCATACGCCGAGCATGGAGCGGCCACCCATGTCCTGTTCCTCGAAAAGCTCGGCAAGCTGGTAGAGCAGCGGCCGCGCCAGCAGCGCATCCAGCGCGCCTCGTACCCTGATATAGGGTTTAAGTCCGTCCGTGCCAGTTTCCCGTTCAAAGCGAAGCGGATGGCTGGCATCCGCCGTCACCACGTCGCCGACATTGGTGCGCAGGGTCAGCCGCTGCTCGCGGCCCTCGCCTTGCGCATGCATCTCCACCGCCAGGAACGGCGCGTCCTCGACGGTAATGCCGACCCGCTCGACCGGCGTCACCAGATAGTGGCGCCCGTCCTCGTCCCGCCGCAGCACCGAGGCGAACAGGCGCACCAACGCCTCGCGGTTGATCGGCGAGCCCATGTAGTACCAGCGGCCGTCGCCGGCGATCCGCATGTCGATGTCGCCGCAGAAGGGCGGGTTCCACCGCTCGACCGGCGGCGTGCCCCGCGTCTTGCCGGCGCGGGCGACGAGATCGGCCAGTCCGGCGGGCATTTTGGCCCCATCCATGGCCTGTCCCTGCGTCATCGCTGTCGGGTTCCCATTGTCGTCGCCATCATTTGGCCCATACCCTGTCATGACATGGGTTACCATTGCCGTGCCGGCGTGAGTCTCGGACCAGTCCCCGCGGAAGACTGCAACGGCGAGGCGGCCGATGGCAACCGCTGGCCGACTCGGGCGTTTCGGGTGATGCTGGAACCGCCGCGCGATCAGGAAGGATAATTCGACCATGAGTGCCGTCACTTCACCGGAAGTTGATCACGAACGGGTCGCCCGCGACGCGGAAGCGGCGATGGAGACGATCACCGCCGCCCGGACGGAGATCTCCCGCATCATCTTCGGCCAGGAAAGCGTGGTGGAGCGCGCGCTGGTGACGCTGCTGGCCGGCGGCCACGGCCTGCTGGTCGGCGTCCCCGGCCTTGCCAAGACCAAGCTGGTGGAAACCCTCGGCACGGTGCTCGGCCTCGACGCCCGCCGCATCCAGTTCACCCCCGACCTGATGCCCTCCGACATTCTCGGCGCCGAGGTGATGGACCAGGGCCGCGACGGCAGCCGCGCCTTCCGCTTCATCAAGGGGCCGATCTTCTCGCAGGTCCTGATGGCCGACGAGATCAACCGCGCCAGCCCGCGCACCCAGTCGGCCCTGCTGCAGGCGATGCAGGAATACCAGGTCACCGTCGCCGGCCAGAGCTACGATCTGCCGCGCCCCTTCCATGTATTGGCGACCCAGAACCCGCTGGAGCAGGAGGGCACCTATCCCCTGCCCGAGGCGCAGCTCGACCGCTTCGTGATGCAGATCGACGTGCATTATCCCGACCGCGAGGCGGAACGGCGCATCCTGATGGAAACGACCGGCGCCCAGGACGCGCAGGCGAGCGCGGTGATGACGGCGCAGGATCTTGCCGCCTGCCAGCAGCTCGTGCGCCGCATGCCGGTCGGCGAGAGTGTCGTCGAGGCGATCCTCGAGCTCGTCCGCTCCGCCCGTCCCGGCGAGAGCGACGACGAGATCACCAGCCAGATCGCCTGGGGCCCCGGACCGCGCGCCAGCCAGGCATTGATGCTCACCGTCCGCGCCCGTGCCCTCGTCGACGGGCGGCTCGCGCCGTCGGTGGACGACGTGCTGGCCCTGGCCGAGCCGGTGCTGCAGCACCGCATGGCGCTGACCTTCGGCGCGCGGGCGGACGGCCAGACCATTCGCGGGCTGATCGGCCGCATCAAGAGCCGGATCGGATAGCGCCTCATGAGCCGCCTCGGGCGTTTCGGCCTGTCCTCGCCGGGTTCCTCGGCCTTGGACGATCATCAGGGAGCCGCCTGGCCGCAGGTCGTCGCCGGCGCCCGCGCGCTCGCCGAGGCCCTGCCCGACCTCCTGGTCGAGGCCCGCCAGGTGGCGATGACGATCAATGCCGGCTGGCATGGCCGCCGCCGCGCCGGCACCGGCGAGAATTTCTGGCAGTTCCGCCCCTTCAATGCCGGCGAGCCGGTCAAGCGCATCGACTGGCGCCGCTCGGCCCGCGACGACCATCTCTATGTCCGCGAGCGGGAATGGGAGGCGGCCCACACCGTCTGGCTCTGGGCCGACCTGTCGCCGTCCATGGGCTTTCGCTCGCATCTGTCGCAGGTCCTGAAGCGCGACCGCGCCCTGGTGCTGCTGCTGGCGCTGGCCGATCTTCTCGCCGAGACCGGCGAGCGCATCGGCCTGCCCGGCCTGCGCCGTCCCTCCGCCGACCGCCATGCGGCCGAGCGCATCGCCGACACGCTCGGCCACCTGGCCGATCCCGTGAGCCTGCCACCGACTGAGGACATCCGCCGTTTTTCGGAAGTGGTGCTGATCGGCGACCTGCTCGATCCCGTCGAGGAGACGCTGGCCTGGATGCGCAAGGTCGCCGCCACCGGCGCCCGCGCCCATGTGGTCATGGTGCTCGACCCGATCGAGGAGACCTTCCCCTTTTCCGGCCGCACCGAGTTCCGCGATCCGGAGACCGGCTTCAAGCTCACCAGCGGCAAGGCGGAACAGTGGCGCCGCGCCTATCGCGACCGGCTGGAGGCGCATCGCCAGGCGCTGTCGGATGCCGCCCGCCGCGCCGGCTGGACCTTCGTCCTGCATCATACGGATCGCCCGGCCTCCGAGCCGATGCTGCTGCTGCACAGCCGGCTCAGCGGCCTGCCGCTCAACGGACCGGGAGGCGCCGGCCAATGACCTTCCTCCCCCTCGGCTTCACCGCGCCGCTGATGCTCGCCGCCCTGCTGCTGCTGCCGGTGATCTGGTGGCTGCTGCGGCTGATCCCGCCGAGCCCGCGCCGCGTCGCCTTCCCGCCCGCACGCCTGCTTGCCGACATCGACAAGCGCGAGGAGACGCCCGACAACAGTCCCTGGTGGCTGACCCTGCTGCGCCTGCTTCTGGCGGCTGCGATCATTCTCGCGCTGGCCGGGCCGATCTGGCGCCCGCTCGCCGAAGCGCCCTCCGGTCGCGGCCCCTTGTGGATCCTTCTCGACAATGGCTGGGCCTCCTCGGCCGGCTGGCAGACCCGCCAGCGCGGCGCCGAACGGCTGATCGAGACCGCCGCCGACAGCGGCCGTCCGGTGCTGCTCGCCGCCACGGCGGAGGGCGCCGACCAGCCCCTGGTGCCGCAGAACGCCCGCGTCGCGCTGGAGCGGCTGCGCGTGCTGGAGCCCCGCCCCTGGCCGGTCAATCGCGGCGAACTGACCCCCGGCCTGACCGCGGCGGCGCAGGAGACCCGCCCCGGCGCCGTCGTCTGGCTCGCCGAGGACGCCGCTGACGCCGGCACGCCGCGCTTCATCGAGGATCTTCGCGCCCTTGTCGGCGATACCGAGCTGACCGTCATGACCGGGCTCGGCCGCCCCACTGTCCTGGCAGATGCCCGCAACGACATCGAGGCGCTGACCGTCTCCGTGCTCGCCGACCGTCCGGCCGCGGCGCCTCGCACCATCCGCGCCCTCGACATGCGCGGCCTCACCCTCGGCGAGACGGTGGCCCGCTTCGGCGAGGACGGGGTGAGCGGCTCGGCCGAGTTCGATTTCCCGGTCGAACTGCGCAACGACGTCGCCCGGCTGGAGCTGGTCGGCGAGGACAGCGCCGCCGGCGTCCAGCTTCTTGATGACCGCTGGCAGCGCCGCACCGTCGGCCTCGTCTCCGGCGCCTCCGCCGATCAGGCGCAGCCGCTGCTGTCGCCGCTCTACTATCTGGAACGGGCGCTCTCGCCCTTTGCCGAGCTGCGCCGCCCGCGCGAGGAAAACCTCGCCGTGGCCCTGCCGGACCTGATCGAGCAGGGCGTCTCGGTCATCATCCTAGCCGATGTCGGCCGCCTGCCGGAAGAGGCGCAGGCCAGCGTCGCCGCCTGGGTCGAGCAGGGCGGCGTGCTGCTGCGCTTCGCCGGTCCGCGCATGGCCGGCGGCACCGACGATCTGGTGCCGACCTCCCTGCGCGCCGGCGACAGGACGCTCGGCGGCAGCCTCTCCTGGGAGCAGCCGCAGCCGCTGGCGAATTTCTCCGAAGGCTCGCCCTTCGCCCGCCTCCCTGTTCCCGCCGACGTCACCGTCAACCGGCAGGTGCTGGCCGAGCCCGGCCCGGATCTCTCCGACCGCACCTGGGCCTCGCTCGCCGACGGCACGCCGCTCGTCACCGCCGCCGCGCGCGGGCGCGGCACCCTCGTCCTCTTCCATGTCACCGCCGACACCGCTTGGTCGAACCTGCCGCTCTCCGGCGCCTTCGTCTCCATGCTCCGGCGCATCGTCGCCGTCTCCTCGGCCTCCGGCTCGCGTGCCGAAAACGGCGCCGGCACGGCGGCCGGCGGCAGGCTGCAGGAGCCGGCCGAGGTGCTGCTGCCGCCCGTGCGCGTGCTCGACGGGCGCGGCCGTCTCGGCCCGCCGCCCGCCTCCGCCCTGCCGATCTCGGCGCGCGGCGGCGAGGTTGCCGCCTCCCGGCGCCATCCGCCGGGGCTTTACGGCAGCGACGACGCCTTCCGCGCCATCAACCTGTTCACCGCGCCGGGGCAGGTCCTGCCGCTCGATCTCGCCGGCCTGGGCGGCTCGGCGCGCGTGGTGACCTATCCGACCTCCGAGGCGACCGACCTGCGGCCGCTGCTGTTCCTCGCCGCGCTCCTGCTGCTCTTCGCCGATGCGATTGCGATGATGGCGCTGCGCGGCGACCGCAACGGCCTGCGCGCCCGGCTGGCGCGCGGCGCCGCCGTGCTGCTGATCGCCGGCCTTGCCGCCGCCGCGCTGCCGCACGCCTCCCTCGCGCAGGAGACCTCCGACGACCTCGCCGCGCTGGAGGCAACGCTCGACACCCGCCTTGCCTATGTGGTCACCGGCCAGCCGGACCGCGACGTCACCAGCCGCCAGGGCCTGCTCGGCCTCAGCCGCTACCTCGCCAGCCGCACCGCGCTGGAGCCGGAAGCCCCGGTCGGCGTCGACATCGCCCGCGATGAGCTCGCCTTCTTCCCGATCCTCTACTGGCCGATCACCGAGACGACGCCCGTGCCCTCCTCCGACGCGCTGGCCCGGATCGACACCTATATGCGCAACGGCGGCACCATCCTGTTCGACACCGCCGACCAGCTCGCCGCCGGCATTTCCGGCTTGGGCACCTCGCCGGCGGTGCTGCGCCTGCGCCAGGTTCTCGACGGGCTCGACATCCCGCCGCTGGAGCCGGTGCCGGCCGATCATGTGCTGACCAAGGCCTTCTACCTGCTGGAGACCTTCCCCGGCCGCTATGCCGACGGACCGCTCTGGGTCGAGGCGACGGACGCGCAGAACAGCGCCGACCGGCCGGTGCGCGCCGGCGACGGCGTCTCGCCGCTGCTGATCACCGGCAACGACTTCGCCGCGGCCTGGGCGGTGGACGAGGCGGGCAGCCCCCTCTTCCCCACCGTGCCCAACGACGCCATGCAGCGCGAATATGCCTATCGCTCCGGCGTCAACATCGTCATGTACGCCCTGACCGGCAACTACAAGGCCGACCAGGTGCATGTTCCGGCGCTGCTGGAACGGCTCGGACAATAGGAGCGCGCCCGTGATCTGGTCCCTCTCCTTTGCCCCGCTCGTGCCGCTCTGGCTGCTCGCCGCCGCCGCCGTCGTGGCCGTGCTGCTGGTCGCCGGCGCCCTGGTGCTGCGCCTGCCGGCCTGGCCCTTGCGGGCGCTCGCCATGGCGCTGCTGCTTCTCGCGCTCGCCGGCCCGGCGCTGGAGCGGGAGGACCGCGAGGCGCTCTCCAGCGTCGTCTCCGTCATCGTCGACGAAAGCCAGAGCCAGCGCCTCGCCGACCGCGCCAGCGTCACGGCCCAGGCGCTGGCAGCCCTCGAACAGCGCTTTGCCGGCCTGTCCGGCTACGAGCTGCGCATCGTCCGCGCCGGCCGCGGCGACGGCGCCACCGCCGACGGCACCGCCCTGTTCTCGGCCCTTGCCGACAGCATCTCCGACGTGCCGCCCGACCGCATCGGCGGCGCGGTGATGATCACCGACGGCCAGGTTCACGACATTCCCGCCCGCACGTCGGACCTTGGCTTCAACGCCCCGCTGCACGCGCTGATCACCGGGCGCGCCGACGAGGTCGACCGCCGCCTCGCCATTGCCCGCGCGCCGCGCTTCGCGCTGGTCGGCTCGCAGCAGATCGTCACCCTGCAGCTCCAGGATCACGGCCACAGCGCCAGTAGCCGGGTGCCGATCGTGGTGCGCCGCGACGGCGAGGTCGTGTCGCAGCAGATGGCCCAGCCCGGTGCCAGCATCGACATTCCGGTCACCATCGCCCATGGCGGCAACAATATCTTCGAATTCTCCGCCGAGGCGCTCGACGGCGAACTCACCGACATCAACAACCGCGTCGTCGTCACCATCGAGGGCATCCGCGAGAACCTGCGCGTCCTGCTCGTCTCCGGCAGCCCGCATGCGGGCGAGCGCACCTGGCGCAACCTGCTGAAGTCCGACGCCTCCGTCGATCTCGTCCACTTCACCATCCTGCGCCCGCCCGACAAGCAGGACGGCACGCCGATCAACCAGTTGTCGCTGATCGCCTTCCCGACGCGCGAGCTGTTCTCGGTGAAGATCGACGAGTTCGACCTGATCATCTTCGACCGCTACGAGCAGCGCGGCGTGCTGCCCCTGCTCTATTTCGACAACATCGCCCGCTATGTGCGCGATGGCGGCGCCGTGCTGGTCGCCGGCGGTCCCGACTATGCGGAAGCCGGCAGCCTCTACCGCACGCCGCTGGCGCCGGTGCTGCCGGCCGAGCCCAGCGGCATGATCTACGAGGAGCCGTTCCATGCCGGCATCTCCGATATCGGCTCCCGCCACCCGGTGACCCGTGCCCTGCCCGGCTCGAGTTCCGAGCCGCCGGCCTGGAGCCGCTGGTTCCGTCTGGTCGATGCCAGCGTGCGCAACGGCGAAACCTTGATGACCGGCGTCGACGACAAGCCGCTCCTGGTGCTCAGCCGCGAGGGCGAGGGCCGCGTCGCCGTGCTGCTGTCGGACCATGTCTGGCTATGGGCGCGCGGCTATGAGGGCGGCGGCCCGCATGTCGACCTGCTGCGCCGTCTCGCCCACTGGCTGATGAAGGAGCCGGACCTGGAGGAGGAGGCCCTGCGCCTCACCGCCCGCGGCACCGAGGTCGTCGCCGAGCGCCAGACCATCGGCGAGGCCATCGGCAGCCTGACGCTGACCCTGCCGGGCGGCGAAACGCGCAATCTCGCTCCGACGGAAGTCTCGCCCGGCCTGTGGCGCGCCACCGCTCCGGCGCCGGATCTCGGGCTTTATTCGGTCGATGACGGCACCCGCAAGGCGCTCGTCCATGTCGGCCCGCCGAACCCGCGCGAGTTCACCGACGTCCTGTCGACGACCGGGCCCCTCGCCCCCATCGCCGCAGCGACCGGCGGCAGCGTCCGCCGCCTTGCCGGGGCGGATGGCGGCGTCATCGTTCCGCGCGTCGTGCCGATGCGCCGCGCCACCAGCTTTGCCGGCGACGGCTGGATCGGCTTCCGCACCACCGAGGCTAGCCTCCTGCGCGGCATCGACCGCTACCCGCTGTTCCACGGCCTGCTGGGCCTGGCGCTGCTGCTCGGCGGTCTGTCGTTTCTGTGGTATCGCGAGGGACGCTGAGGCGCGTCCCCTCGCTGGGTCTCTGGTACCGCGAGGGGCGCTGAGGCGCGTTCCCCCGTGGGGGCGTCAAGCCTCGACCGGATCGGTGCAGATCGCGAACCGCGCATCGCGGCCGCCGCGAACCTTGCCCGCCGGCAAGGCGCTGTCCGGCGCCAGATTGGCAATCAGCAGCCGCGCCGGATCCACCGGCCCCGGCAGGATGATCCGCCCCGGCGGCACCGGCGCGAAGCCGAGCGGCCCGTAATAGGGCGCATCGCCCACCAGCAGCACGGTCTTTTCGCCCAGCGCCCGCGCGCTCTTCAGCGCCTGGTTGACCAGCAGCCGGCCGAGCCCTTGATTCTTGAAGGCCGGCGCCACCGCCAGCGGGCCGAGCAGTTGCGAGGGCTCCTCGCCGATGGTGATCGGCGTCAGCCAGACCGAGCCGGCAAAGACATCGCCGCTCATGCCGACGAAGCTGAGCCGCCGGTCATGCTCCACCCCCTCGCGCAGACGGAAGGCCGTCTTGGCGAAGCGGCCGGGACCGAAGGCCTCGGCCTGCAGATCGAGAATGGCGGGGAGGTCGGACGGAAGTTCGTTCCGGATAAGCCAGGACAGTGCAAGCATGATCGGATCTCGGAAAGTCGGGACGGTCAGGCGGAACCTTGCGCCTTCGATCCGCTCCGCCGGGTCATGCCCAACGCTCTAGCCGGATCTCAAGGCACACGTGTGACGACGCGCGAGGGCTGGCCTCGTCGCAAGTCTCGTCGTCGCTGCCGTTCGATCCTGTGCATCGCATCCTGCTCTGGCGTGCGGCCTGTCGTTCTGGGCAAGCCGCAAGCTGTGTCCGTCTGGCCCGCGCCCCGCACTCGGGAGGGTGCCACGACAGGAGCGCGTCGGTATCATGCAATATGCGGTGCGTAAAGCGCTTTTGCGCCCCGCCCGCATCGTTTACTCAGGGTGAACGGTCCATTCGCGACGTTGAAGCCTGACCGCATGGCCCCATGTGACGCACAAGGACGCAAACAAAATCGGACGGGAAGGAAACGCGACATGGGCATGCTGGTGGACGGAGTGTGGAAGGACGTGTGGTACGACACCGGGTCGACCGGCGGCCGGTTCGAGCGCAAGGACTCCTCCTTCCGCAACTGGATCACCCGCGACGGCGCCCCCGGCCCCAGCGGCCAAGGCGGCTTTGCCGCCGAAACCAGTGGCAAGGGCGGCTTTGCCGCCGAAACCAGCGGCCAGGGCGGCTTTGCCGCCGAAAGCGGCCGCTATCACCTCATCGTCTCCTTCGCCTGTCCCTGGGCGCACCGCACCCTGATCTTCCGCAAGCTCAAGCGGCTTGAGGACACGATCTCGCTCGCCGCGGTCGAGCCCCTGATGCTGGAAAACGGCTGGACCTTCGCGGAAGCGGAAGCGGAGACCGGCGCCAAGACCGCCTGGCAGGTCTATGTGAAGGCCGATCCGCACTACACCGGCCGCGCCACCGTACCGATCCTGTGGGACCGCAAGACGCAGACCATCGTCTCGAACGAATCGGCGGAGATCATCCGCATGTTCAATTCCGCTTTCGACGACCTGCCGGGTGTCGACAGCAGGCTCGACTTCTTCCCGCAAGACCTGCGCGAGGAGATCGAGGCGGTCAACGCCCGCGTCTATGACGAGGTCAACAACGGCGTCTACAAGGCCGGCTTCGCCACCACGCAGGAGGCCTATCAGGAAGCGGTGACGACCCTCTTCGCCGCGCTCGACTGGCTGGAGGAGCGGCTCGCGCGCCAGCGCTATCTCGTCGGCGGCCGGTTGACGGAGGCGGACTGGCGGCTGTTCACCACGCTTTTGCGCTTCGATCCGGTCTATGTCGGCCATTTCAAGTGCAACATCCGCCGCATTGCCGACTATCCGGCGCTCTCCGGCTTTCTGCGCGAGCTCTACCAGCATCCGGGCGTTGCCGGCACCTGCGACCTCGCCACCATCAAGCAGCACTATTACGGCTCGCACGGCACCATCAATCCGACCGGCATCGTGCCGCTCGGCCCGGTGCTGGACCTCGAGCGCCCGCATGGCCGCGACGCGCTCCCGAAGGCGTGACGCCTACCAGAAGGGTGATGGCGGGCTGTCTCCGGCAAGCTCCGCGATCCGCCTCAGCGTCGCCGGGCTGGTGTCCGGCGGCAGGGCCTGCGGCGCGAAGAACCCCGCCTCGCGGATCTCGCGCGTGGGCGTGAAGGCCGCCTCCGGCACCTCGGCGACGGCGACGCGGTAGAGCGCGACATGGTCGCGGATATGGTTGCGCCGGTTGTGATAGACGGCAAACAGCACCGGCGCGCCGCCGCTCACGCCGGTCTCCTCGCGCAACTCGCGCAGCGCCGCCTCGGCCAGCGTCTCGCCGACATCCACCGCCCCACCGGGCAGATACCAGCCGGCGAGATAGCTGTGGCGCACCAGCAGCAGCCGGCCTTCGGCGTCGGTTGCCGCGACGCGCACGCCGAGCGTCATCGCCCGCTGGTAGCGGGTGGCGGCCAGCACCAGCCGTCTGAGCGCCGTCATGCCCGGCAGGCTTCGCGTCACCTCACCGCCCCTTTCCCATCGCTCCACTCCCCGCTCCATGGCCCGCTCCACCGGCGGAATATGGCTAATTTCCCTTAACCCACCATGCGCCTCCCGCATGGGAGCACTGCCCGAATCGCGCTTGTTCGCACGACCGACTTCGACGAGTGTGCCATCGCGGCCGAAGGAGCGGCACCCGGACAAGAGCTCAAGACCCGAGCGCCGGACCCAGCCCGTCTCCAAGCCGCCGTCTCGAAGGAGAGATCCATGTTCTCGGCCCTGTTCCCGGCCTTCGCCCGTCGCCGTTTCGTTTGGCGCCCGGCGGTCGACCTGACCAACCCGCGCATCGCCGCGGTGCTGACCACGTTCAGCAGCAACTAACAGGCCTCCCGGCAGGGCGCGCATCGCGCCGCCGCGGAGCCTTTGTGAGCACCGTCCGCAAGGGACGGATGGAAGCGCCCGGATCCTCCGCGGCGCTTTTTGCTTGACCGCCCGCCCTCCTGTTCCTGATGTGGGCGCATGTTCCGCCTCGCCCATCTCTCCGACCCGCATCTGGGTCCCCTGCCCGATGCCCGGCTTCGCGATCTCGTGTCAAAGCGGGTGCTCGGCTATCTCAACTGGCACCGTTCGCGCGCCCGCTCGATGACGGCGACCTGGCTCGACCTGCTGCTCGACGATGTCCGCCAGCAGGTCCCCGACCACATCGCCGTCACCGGCGACCTCGTCAACATCGCGCTCGACCTGGAGATTTCGGCGGCCCGCCACTGGCTCGACGCGCTCGGCCTGCCGGAAGAGCTGACCGTGGTGCCTGGCAATCACGACGCCTATGTGCCCGGCGCCCTGCGCCGCGCGGTGCATGCCTGGGGTCCCTACATGGTCGGCGACCCGCCGGCCGAGCCCGGCTTTCCCTTCCTCCGCCGCCGCGGCGACGTCGCCCTTGTGGGCGCCTCCAGCGCAAGAGCCAGCGGCCCGTGGTTCGCCACCGGCCGGCTCGGCAGCGGCCAGTCCCGCCGCCTGCGCGACGATCTCGGCCGCCTCGGCGAGGAGGGCGTCTTCCGCGTGCTGCTGATCCACCATCCGCCGCAGCGCGGCGCCACCGCCTGGAACAAGCGCCTCACCGATGCCTCGCGCGTGCGCGCCGCCGTCAAGCGCTCCGGCTGCGAACTGGTGCTGCACGGCCACACCCACCTTGCCACCCGCAGCGAGATCGAGGGACCGAACGGCCCCGTGCCGGTGATCGGCGTGCCCTCGGCCTCCAACGCTCCCGGCCACAAGCGCCCGGCGGCCCGCTACAATCTGTTTTCCATCTCGGGAAGCCCCGGCGCCTGGCACTGCCGGATGGAGGAGCGCGGCCTCCACGCCGATGCCCACAAGCACGACCCGGCCGAGATCGTCAGCCTTGCCAGCCACGAACTGACGATCCCCGGCTGACGCAAGGCCGCGTCCCAGTCACCGGGCACCGGGCACCGGGCACCGGCTTTTCCGCCGGCCTGTCTCTGGTGAAGAAAAGTCAGTTCAGGGGATTGGCGAACCAGGCATAGCCGACCAGCGCCGCGACGCCGACCAGGATGCCGATGGCGAAGGCCGCGAACGGTCCCCACAGGCCCCGCACCGTCGGCACGCTGACCGGCTGGGCGGCCGGCTGCGGCTGCACGGCGGCCTCCGGCTGCGTCGTGCGCGGCGCCTCCTTCAGGCGCTTGTTCAGCCAGTCGCCTTCCACCGCCCGCTCGCGCTCCAGCACCCGCTCGGCGATATATTCGGTGATGCAGTCGGCCATGTCGTCGAGTTCGGGCGTCTCGAGGATGACGGTGCGGCCGAGCCTCGTGTCCTTCAGGAAGCGATAGGTGCGCTTGTCGCGGCCCATGGCCACGTGGCTGGTGATGTCGATCCACAGCCGCGGCAGGTTGCCCGGCACGATCTGGAAGGAGAACTGGTCGTCGTCCTCCGGCACTTCCTTGAAGACGTCCTGCAGCTCCTCGGCGAGGAGTTCCAGACGGGCCCGCTCCGATTCCTGCAACTCCACCACCACATCGGTGCGCTCGACCTCGGCGAACTTGACCTTCCGGATGGCCTCCCGAAGGCTGCGCACCTTGGCGTGCGGTACGACATTGTCACGCGTTCTGGGCATCATGATTCCGATTCGAGCGAGGTAAACGAACCCTTAATAAAACCTGTACCATAGACAGGCATTAACCGCAGCATCGTGGGCAGTCGTTCGCGAGTCGTCCACGGACAAACAACGAGTTATAGTTAACGGAGATTAAGTCTTCTCCATGGCAATCAGCAGTACAGACCGTGTCCGCCAGGCCGCCGCTGAGGCCGGCCTCACCATCGACATCCGCGACATGCCCTCCTCCACCCGCACGGCGGAGGATGCGGCCAAGGCCTGCGGCTGCTCCGTCTCCGAAATCTGCAAGTCCCTCGTCTTCCTCGGCAAATCCAGCGGCGAGATCGTCCTGCTGCTGGTCAGCGGCTCCAACCGGGTCGATGAAGCCGCCGTCGCCCAGCGCATCGGCGAGGAGCTCGGCCGCGCCGACGGGCGCACCGTGCGCGAACGCACCGGCTTTGCCATCGGCGGCGTCGCCCCGATCGGCCATCTGGCGCCGGTCAAGGTCTATCTCGACGAGGATCTTACCCGATTCGAAGGCATCTGGGCGGCTGCGGGCGCACCAAATGCCGTGTTTGCCACAACTGCGTCCGATCTTTTGCGGGCGACCGGCGCCGCCGTCATCCGCATGACGGCCTGATCCGGCCTCACTCGCCCTCGACCACCGGCGCGATCACCGGCGCGATCACTGGCACATGGCCTGCCGCCTCGCGCGGCAGCACGCCGGCCAGGCGCGGGTCGTCGGCGATCTCGATCGCCCGCTTGTAGGGCGTGAAGCCGCTCGCCCGGTAGAAGCCGAGCGCCTGCGGGCTGTCGGCGGTGCAGGTATGCACGAAGAGGCGCCGCGTCTGCGGCCGCGACCACACCCGCGACAGCGCCTCGTTCATCAGCCAGCGCCCGGCGCCGTTGCCGATCTCCTCCGCCACCAGCCCGAAATAGGCAAGCTCCACCTCGGCCGGATCGGTGAAGTCGAGTTCCAGCAGGCCGACCGGCGCGCTCTCGCGCGCCTTGCGGCAGAAATAGACCTCGTATCCCGGCCGGGTCAGCACCGCGGCGAGATCCTGATCGCCCATCGTCAGCCGGCCGAACCACAGCCAGTCGTCGCCGATCCGGCGGAACAGGGCGCGATATTCGGCCGGGTCGGGCCGCTCGATCCGCTCCAGCGACAGGTCGGGCCGCTCGGCCCGCCGCGCCAGCGGCCGGGCGCGCATCTCCAGATAGGTGACGATGGTCGCGACCTTGCCGGCCGGCAGGTCGGTATAGCCCGCAAGGTCAACAGTGATCGACGACGACATACTCGCTCCTTGCGCAATGCGATGCGGCACGGCTTGAGGTACCCGCTCCGGCGGCAACGATCAAGCGCCTCGCGTTGGCGCGAGCCCCGCCATGCGATAGGCTCGCCCACGCCCCCGCCCGATCGCAGGACCCGTGATGCCGCAGGCTCCCCTTGCCACCACCCCCGCCGCCACCCCCTCCGCAGAAGGCTTCCGCATGCCCGGCGAGTTCGCGCCCCATTCCGGCTGCTGGATGGCCTGGCCCGAGCGGCCCGACAACTGGCGCGAGGGCGCCGCCCCGGCGCGCCGCGCCTTCGCCGCCGTTGCCGCCGCGATCCATGCCAGCGAGCCGGTCACCGTCACCGTTTCCTCGGCTGAGGGGCGCGCGAGCGCGCAGGCGCTGCTGCCCGCCGGCATCCGCATTCTGGACATTCCCTCCGACGACTGCTGGATGCGCGACATCGGCCCGACCTTCCTGACCGGTCCGGGCGGCGAGGTCCGCGCGGTCGACTGGCGCTTCAACGCCTGGGGCGGCGCGGCAAACGGCCTCTATGCGCCCTGGGACCGGGACGATGCCATGGCCGCGCATGTCGCCGAGGTCGAAGGGGTGCAGCGCTACCGCGCCCCCTTCGTGCTGGAGGGCGGCGCCATCCATGTCGATGGCGAGGGTACCGTCTTCACCACCGCCGAATGCCTGCTGTCGGCGGGCCGCAATCCGCAGATGACCAAGGCAGAGATCGAACAGGGGCTGAAGGACTGGCTCGGCGCGACCGCCGTCGTCTGGCTGCCGCGCGGCGTTCATCTCGACGAGACCGACGGCCATGTCGACAACCTGCTGCATGTCTGCGCGCCCGGCACCGTCGCCCTCACCTGGACGGACGACAGGGGCGATCCGCAATACCAGCGCTCGGCGGAGGCGCTCGACCTGCTTTCCACCTGCGTCGACGCGCGCGGCCGCCGCTTGCGCGTCATTCGCCTGCCGATGCCCGGCCCGCTGCATATGAGCGCGCAGGAAGCCGCCGGCATCGCCGCCGGCGAGACCGGCATGGCGCGCAGTGCCGGTGAGCGGCTTGCCGGCAGCTATGCCAATTTCTACATCGCCAACACCCGGGTGGTGTTTCCGCTGCTCGACGAGCGGCATGACGGCGAGGCCGCCGCCCTCCTCGCCGAGCTGTTTCCGGGCCGCAAGATCGTCGGCGTTCCGGGGCGCGAGATCCTGCTCGGCGGCGGCAACATCCACTGCATCACCCAGCAGGTGCCGGCCTGACCCGCCCGCCGGCCGGTTCGCTTGCATTTCGCAACAGGCTGCCGCTGCGGCAGAGCGCGTCGCTAAGGAATTGTTAACCCCCGGCTGGGACACTGGAGAGGTCTTTCGGCACAGCAACTCTGGCTTTGGCCAAGCATCAGGGATCGCACTCCGTCACCATGTCGCTCATCGGCAAGACATCAGGCAGCAGGATCGGCAGCGGCTTCGGCAGCACCAAGAAGCTGTCCGCCTATCAGCAGATGCAGCAATGGAGAACCAAGCAGCGCCAGCGCACCGAGATGCTCGAGCGGCAGAACGCGATCGGTGCCAACCTCTTCGCCGTCGGCGTCAGCGAGACGCAGACCGCGACGGAGATGCTGTTCAACAACGTCGCGGCCCGGGTCAAGAAGGAAGCCAAGGCCAAGCTGGCGGAGCAGGCCGACACCATCGACAAGGCCCTCGGCACCATCGAGGAGCAAAAGGCCAAAGGCGTCGACATCAAGGTCTGAGCGCCGATTCCCCCGAGGTTCCCCCGACGTTCCCCGACACCTCGTTTCCAAAAAGCGCTGTTCGGTGCCCGCGTGGCTCTGGGCGCCCGCGGGGCTCCGGGTGCCCGCCGTATCGTCACACCGTTCCGACCGTCTTCAGCCTTGCGCGGGCATGCACCTCGTTCTGGCTCATCACCGTCGTATGGGCGCGGAACCGCTCGACGATCGAGCGCACGAAGGGCCGGGTCTGCGGCGAGGTCAGCAGCACCGGCACCTCGCCCAGTTGCGCCGCCTGTTCGAAGGCGTCGCGCACCAGGCGGACGAAGTCCTGCAGCTTCGACGGCGCCATGGCCAGCGAGCGTTCCTCGCCCTCGCCGACGATCGCCTCGATGAAGGCCTGTTCCCACTGCGGCGTCAGCGCGATCAAGGGCAGATAGCCGCCGGGCGACTGGTTGGCGGCGGTGATCTGCCGGGCCAGCCGCGAGCGCACATGCTCGGCGATGGTCGCCGGGTTGCGGGTGAAGCCGGTCGCCTCGGCGATGCCTTCCAGGATCGTGCCGAGGTCGCGGATCGAGATCCGTTCGGCCAGCAGCGCCTGCAGCACCCGCTGGATGCCGGACACGGTGATCTGCCCCGGCACGATGTCCTCCACCAGCTTCGCCTGCTCGCCGGTGATTTCCTTCAGCAGCTTCTGCACGTCCGCATAGGTCAGCAGTTCGGAGACATTGCCACGGATCGTCTCGGTCAGGTGCGTTGCCAGCACCGTCGCCGGGTCGACCACCGTATAGCCGCGCAGCGCCGCGTCCTCGCGATACTGCCCCTCGACCCAGGTCGCCGGCAGGCCAAAGGTCGGCTCCGTCGTATGGGTGCCCGGCAGCTTCACCTGGCCGCCGCTCGGGTCCATCACCATGTAGTGGCTCGGGAAGAGCTGGCCGTTGCCCGCCGGCACTTCCTTGACCTTGATGACATAGTCGTTGGCGCCGAGCTGGATGTTGTCGAGGATGCGCACCGGCGGCATCACGAAGCCGAGATCGGCGGCGAGCTGGCGGCGCAGCGCCTTGATCTGCTCGGTGAGCTGGTCGCCCTCCCCGCTCTGGCCGTTGATCAGGGACAGCAGGGCATAGCCCAGTTCGATGCGCAGCTCGTCCATCTTCAGCGAATCCGTCACCGGCGGCTCGCTTGGTGGCGGTGGCTCGGCCGCCGCCACCTCGGCGATGCGCACTTCCTCCGCCGCCACCGTCTGCGCCTTGCTGGAGCGATAGGCGAGATAGCCGGCAAGGCCGGCAAGGCTCAGGAACGGCAGCATCGGGATGCCCGGCAGCATCGCCAGCGTCACCATCACGAAGGACGACATGCCGAGCGCCTTGGGATAGCCGGAAAGCTGCTGGCCCAGCGCCTTGTCGGCCGAGCCGGCAACACCGGCCTTCGACACCAGCAGGCCGGCCGCCGTGGAGACGATCAGCGCCGGGATCTGCGAGACGAGGCCGTCGCCCACCGTCAGCAGCGTGTAGGACGCGGCCGCCTGCGAGAAGCTGAGGTCCATCTGCGCGACGCCGATGATGATGCCGCCGATGACATTGATGAAGGTGATCAGCAGGCCGGCGATGGCATCGCCCCGCACGAATTTCGAGGCGCCGTCCATGGCGCCGAAGAAGGAGCTTTCGTCCTCCAGTTCGCGGCGCCGGCGGCGGGCGGTCGCCTCGTCGATCAGGCCGGCCGACAGATCCGCGTCGATCGCCATCTGCTTGCCCGGCATCGCGTCGAGGGTGAAGCGCGCCGCGACTTCCGCGATACGGCCCGAACCCTTGGTGATGACGACGAAGTTCACGATCACCAGGATCGCGAAGACGATCAGGCCGATGACGAAATTGCCGCCCATGACGAAGTTGCCGAAGGCCTGGATGACCTCGCCGGCGGCATGGGTGCCCTCGTGGCCATTGGCCAGGATCAGGCGGGTGGAGGCGAGGTTCAGCGCCAGCCGCAACATGGTGGCGATCAGCAGCACCGTCGGGAAGGACGAGAATTCCAGCGGCTTCTGGATGAACAGGCCGGTCATCAGGATCAGCACGGAGAAGATGATCGAGATCGCCAGGAACAGGTCGAGCATCATTGCCGGCATCGGCAGGATCAGCACGACCAGGATGATCATGACGCCGAGCGCCAGGGCGATGTCGCCGCGCCGGACCGTATCCCACATCGCCGCCAGCGTCGGCATGCCCGCCGGCAGGCGGAAGCCGCCGCCGCCCGCCGCGCCCCCCGCCGCGCCCGAAGCCGCCGCCGGGATCTGGCTCACACCCTGGGAACGACCCGGGGCGCCCTCGCCCCCGCTCACCGTCACATCGCTCATGCCATGCCCTTCATCGCACCCGCCGGCCGGAGCCGGCCGTCACCCGACCCGTTCCGCCCTCAGGCGACGGCGATCCGTGCCTCGCCGGGTCCGGGGACATCGACCCCCTCGTCGGCATACTGGTTCAGCTTGTTGCGCAGGGTGCGGATGGAGATCCCGAGGATCTTCGCCGCATGGGTGCGGTTGCCCAGGCAATGATCCAGCGTATCGAGGATCAGTTCGCGCTCCACATCGGCGACGGTGCGTCCGACCAGGGCCCGGCTGATCGCCTCGGCGGTGGCCGCCACATCGGCGGCGAGCCGCGCATCGGGGCTGGCGGCGCGGGCGATCGGGCTGCCGTCCGGCATGCGGATGGCGTCGACGTCGATCTCCTCGCCCATCGCCAGCAGCACCGCCCGGTGCATGGTGTTCTCCAGCTCGCGCACATTGCCCGGCCACGGATTGGCGAGCAGCATGCGCCGCGCCTCCTCCGAGATCTGCCGGCGCGGCACGCCGTTCTCGCGGGCGTAGCGCTCGACGAAATGCGAGGCCAGCTCGATGATGTCCGTCGGCCGCTCGCGCAGCGGCGGCAGCTTCAGGTTGACGACGTTGAGCCGGTAGAGCAGGTCCTCGCGGAACGTGCCGGCGCGCACCGCCTCGGCAAGGTCGCGGTTGGAGGTGGCGATGATGCGGATGTCGACGGGCACCGGCTTGCCGCCGCCGACCCGGTCGATCACCCGCTCCTGGATCGCGCGCAGGAGCTTGGCCTGCAGCCGCACGTCCATCTCGGAGATCTCGTCGAGCAGCAGCGTGCCGCCATTGGCCTCCTCGAACTTGCCGATCCGCCGGGCGATGGCGCCGGTGAAGGCGCCCTTCTCGTGGCCGAACAGCTCCGATTCCAGCAGTTGCTCGGGGATCGCCGCGCAGTTGATCGAAATGAACGGGCGGTTGGCGCGGGCCGAGCGGGCATGCACGTAGCGGGAGATCACCTCCTTGCCCGAGCCGCTCTCGCCGGTCACCAGCACCGAGGCGTCGGACGGGGCGATCTGCTCGGCGAGCCGCACCACGGTGGCCATCGCCGGGTCGCGATAGATAATGCTCGACTGGTCGCGCGCCACCGCCGCCAGCACGGCGGCGATCATCTCCGGGTCCGGCGGCAGCGGGATATATTCCTTGGCGCCGGCGCGGATCGCCCCGACCGCCGCGCTCGCGTCCGTCTTGACGCCGCAGGCGACCACCGGCAGGTGGAAGCGCTCGCCCTCCAGCCGCTCGATCAGGTCGGCAATGTCGAGGCCGACATCGGCCATCACGAGATCGGCGCCGCGCCCGGCGCGCAGCACCTTCAGCATCTCCTCGATCGTCGCCGCATGGGTGACCGAGGCGCCGCGGTCCATGGCAATCTTCGAGGCGGTGATCAACTGGCCTTCGAGCGTGCCGACGATCAACAGTCGCATGGGTCTTCTCCTTCCGATCAGCGATCGGACTTGATGATTTCCGTCATGGTGACGCCGAGCTTGTCCTCGACGAGGACGACTTCGCCGCGCGCCACCAGCCGGTCATTGACATAGATGTCGATCGCCTCGCCGACCTTGCGGTCGAGCTTCAGCACCGTTCCCGGCGCCAGCCGCAGCAGTTCCGACACATGCATGCGCGAATGGCCGAGCACGGCCGAGATCTGCACCGGCACGTCGAACACGGCTTCGAGGTCCGCGGCGCTGCGCGCCTGCGAATGGTCGCGCTCGACCTCGCGATGGGGTTCCTGCGCCTCCATGTCGGCGAGCTGGAAGCCGGTTTCCTGCATCTCGTTGGGATCGCTCATCCGTCATTCCGCCCCTCGGCGGCCTCCTGGTTGAGGGCCGCTCTGTGCCCCTTGCCGGCGCGCCGGCCCTCGAAATAGCGCTTGGCGGCCTGGTCGACCTGCCGCTCGATCGCCTTGCGGTCGCGCACGATGCCGCCATCCGCCCATTCGATGCGGCAGTCGCCGGCGGCGATGTCCGGCTCGCCGAGCAGCACCAGCCGCCCGTCGAAGCCCTTTTCGGCGACCAGCGGATCGAGCCGCCGCTTCAACTCGGCCATGTCGCCGTCGCGCACCCGGATCACCAGATGCGGCGCCCGCCGCAGCGGCCCCAGGCATTCCGAGATCAGCGCGATGATCTCGCCGAGCGGCTCGCGGGCGATCAGATGGGCGCAGATCCTGCGCGCCACCAGGAAGGCCAGCGCCACCGCGTCCTTCTCGTGCCGGGCCTGCTCGACGTCGAGCTGGCCGATCAGCGCCGAGACCGATTCGGCCAGCCGTCCCGCCTCGTCGGCAAGGCGGCCTTCCTCGCTCTGCTGCTGCTCGCCCAGCGCCTCGGCGCGCCCGCGCTGGAACGCCGCCTGCTCGGCGATCGCCAGCAGTGCCTTGTGCTCGGCGAGCGTGATCGTCGGCTCGGCCGGCTCGACGATCTCCTCCACCTCTTCCTCGTCGGGAAGCTCGATGGCCGCGAAATTGCGGTCGAAGAGGAAGCGGTGAACCTTCATGTGCGTGCTCGCCATCCTTGTCGTCATCGTTCAGGCCGCTCAGTAGATGATCTCGTCGTCGCCCTTGCTCTTGGAGAGCATCAGCTCTCCCTTCGCGGCGAGATCCTTGGCGGTGGCGACCATGCCGGACTGCGCCTCGTCGACGTCGCGCAGGCGGATCGGCCCCAGCGCCTCCATGTCGTCCTGCATGATCTTCGCCGCGCGCGAGGACATGTTGGAGAAGAAGAACTCGCGCACCGCCTCCGACGCGCCCTTGAGCGCGATGGCGAGGCGATCCTTCTCGACGTTGCGCAGCAGCGTCTGGCAGCTTCCCGCGTCCAGCTTCATCAGGTCGTCGAAGGTGAACATCAGCGTCTTGATCCGCTCGGCCGAGTCGCGGTTCTCCTCCTCGAGCGCGGCCAGGAAGCGGGCCTCGGTCTGGCGGTCGAAATTGTTGAAGATCTCCGCCATCATCTCGTGGCTGTCGCGCCGCGAGGTGTTGGTCAGGTTCGACATGAACTCGACCCGCAGCGTCTGCTCGACCTTCTCCAGAACCTCCTTCTGGATCGCCTCCATCTTCAGCATGCGCGAGATCACCTCCAGCGCCAGCTCCTCCGGCAGGATGCCGAGGACCTTGGCGGCATGGTCGGGCTCGATCTTCGACAGCACCACGGCGACGGTCTGCGGGTATTCGTTCTTCAGGTAGTTGGCGAGCACGTTCTCCTGCACGTTGGAGAGCTTCTCCCACATGTTGCGGCCCGCCGGCCCGCGGATCTCCTCCATGATCAGCGACACGCGCTCGCGCGGCAGGAAGCTCGACAGCAGCCGCTCGGTCACGTCGACATTGCCGTTCAGCGCGCCGTTGCTGGAGATCTTGCGCACGAAGTCGATGAACAGCTCGTCGAGCATGTTCGGCGTCACCGGTCCGAGCCGCGACATCGCCGCGGAGACCTCGCGCACCTCCATCTCGTCGAGCTGTTCCCAGATGCGTCGGCCGTGCCGTTCGCCGAGGGCCAGCAGCAGCACGGCGACGCGCTCGACCCCCTTCAGTTCGCGCTCCTTCTCGGTCGCGCTGATGGTCAGATGGGTGCCCTGGGCGGACTGGATGCTGCCTGCGATGCTCATGCTGCCTCATTCATCCAGCCGCGGATGATCCCGACTGCCTCGTTCGGATATTCGTCGATCAGCGCGCCGACCTTGGCGATGGTGGCGACCTGCATCGCGCCTTGCGCCTGCGCCGCCTCCAGCCATTCGATGCGCGGCGGGCCGTCGCTCTCGCCCTCGCCGAGGCCGGACTGGCCGGAATGGTCGGCGAGCATCGCCGGCTCCAGCGGCTGGCCGTCGGCGCCCAGCAGCACCGGCATCGCCTCTTCTTCCTTGGCCAGGATCCGCTTGACCAGCGGGCGCACCGCGAACAGCGTCAGCAGCAGGGCGATCAGGAACAGCACGCCGAGTTCGACGAAGCGCATCAGGTCGGCGCGGGTGAACTCGAACAGGCCCTTCTCCTCCTCGCCGAGGGTCGTGTGCGGCGACTGGGCGAAGCGCAGGTTGACCACCTCGACGGTGTCGCCGCGGCGGGTGTCGAAGCCGACCGCCGACTGCACCAGGGTGCGGATCCGTGCCAGCTCCTCCTCCGTGCGCGGCGCATAGACCATGTCGCCGCCGGCGTCGGGGGCATAGACGCCGTCGACCAGCACCGCGACGGAGAGCCGGCGGATGCCGCCCGCCTCGATCACCTCGGTCTTCACCGACTTGGAGATCTCGTAGTTGACGATCTCCTCGGACTGGTTGGCGATGTCGCGGTTGCCGGCCTCGCCGGTCTGCTGGTCGCCGCCGGGCACCTGGTTGGCGGCGGTGACGCCGCCCTGGCGCCCGGTCGTCGAGGAGTTCTCCTCGCGCGACTGGGTCGAGCGCACCACCTGGCCGTCCGGATCGAAGGTCTCCTGGGTCTCGGAAATCCGCGTGTGGTCGAGTTCCAGCGCCACCCGCACCCGCGAGCGGCCGACACCGACCACCGAGTTGAGGATTTCCTCGATCTGGCTGCGCAGCCGCGCTTCCATCGACTGGGTGCGCTCCTGCAGCGAGGAGGCGAGGAACCCCTCGCCCTGGTCGCCGGCGCCGCTGGCCAGCAAGCGGCCGGTCTCGTCGACGATGGAGACGAAATTCGGCTGCAGCCCCTCGACCGCGGTTGCCACCAGGTGCTGGATCGCGCGGATCTGTCCGGGGTCCAGCTCGCCGCGCACCGACAGGGCGATGGAGGCCGAGGGCGGCTGCGCGTCGCGCTGGAACAGGCGCCGCTCCGGGATCACCAGATGGACGCGGGCCGACTTGATCCGGCCGATGGAACGGATGGTGCGGGCCAGTTCGCCCTCGAGCGCCCGCGTCCGGTTGATGTTCTGGACGAAGCTGGTCGAGCCCAGCGTGTCGGCCTTGTCGAAGATCTCGTAGCCGACCGAGCCGCCGAGCGGCAGGCCCTGTTCGGCCAGCCGCATGCGGGTGCGGAACACGTCGGCCTGCGGCACCAGCAGCGTCGCGCCGTCGTTCTGGATCTGGTAGGGGATCGCCAGGCTGTCGAGCTGGGAGATGATCGCCGAGGAATCCTCGAACGTCAGGTCCGTATAGAGCGGCGTCATCTGCGGCGCGGTCACCCGCAGCATGATGAAGGCGAACACGCCCACCAGGATCGCCGCCACCGCGCCCATCGCGCCAAGCCGGGCCGGGCCGAGTGTCTTCACAAGATCCGCAAGTCCGTTCACGTGCCCACCCGTCGATGCTGTCGCGGAAAACCTCTGAAAAGACCGGGCCACCCAGGGCGGCTCCTTGGGGATGAGGGGGATGGAAAAGCCACCCCGGATGGCCGGTAGGCAATTTTTGCCCGCCAGATGGTAAACGAGTGGTTAACGCGCGTTAGGAAAGGGTAAAAGTCGCGGACTTTCCGCTGCTTATCGTGGCGAAATGCGATAGGAGACCGGCAAAATCGACCGGGTCGCGTTAACCTTTCGCGAAGCGTAATGAGTCGCGCCCCGCCCGGCGCATCAGCGCTTGAGGACCGCGCCAGGGAGAGGATGAAGCGACAAGCACCCGCCGGGGTTACCTCTGGTTCCCGGCTCTCCGGCTTCGCCTGCGGCCGGGATGACCTCCGTGGGGGAGGCACGGCCTCACCCCATCTCGGAGGTCACCCCCGGTCGCGCGCAAGCACGCGCCGGTCACCCCACCCACGGCCGTCACACCGGGCAAGCGCTAGCGCGACCCGGTGCCCATTGGCTGCCAGAGCAGCCGAGACGGCACACCGCCCTCGCGTTTCGCCCTTCCGGACGGCGCGCCCTTCCGCGCTCGTCCGTCTCCGTGCGCCCTCCCGGACGCAATCCTCTCCCCGCGTCTTCCCGGACGGCGCGCAAGCGCCGAGCCGGGACCGGCGAGCCGAGGGCCTCCGGGGCACGCTCCCGAAAAACTCCTCGAACGCCCCTGCCTCCCCGGTCCCGGATCTTCGGCCTCGTCCGGGAAGACGCCAAGGAAAGGTCTGTGCGACAAGCGCCGTCTGAACACCGGCGCACGAAAACACAGAGAGGCCGGCGTTGCCGCCAGCCTCTTCAAGGATCGTTCTGTGCGAAGGGCGGTGTCTCGGGCAGGACGGGCTTGCGGGGAAGCGAGCCGGCCGGGCCTGCCGTCTTATCCTGCCTCAGTTCCGGTATTGCTGGACCCGCGTCGCGCGCAGCCCGGCAAGGCCGTGGCGGTCGATCGAACTCTGCCAGGACAGGAATTCCTCGACGGTCAGCGTATACCGCTTGCAGGCCTCGTCGAGAGACAGCAGTCCGCCGCGAACGGCGGCCACCACTTCGGCCTTTCGCCGGATCACCCAGCGACGGGTGGTCGCGGGCGGCAGATCGGCGATCGTCAACGGTGACCCGTCGGGACCGATTACATATTTGACACGCGCACTTGCTCGGTCGGTCATTGTACACTCACACTCAACATGACCACGTTGACTGTGAATGTAACGGTTTGCCTTTAAAAATTACCTAAACGGGAAGCAACAATTCGGTAAGAATTTGAACGACTCGGCCTCCGTAAAAGGTGTCGTCAGCCGAGGAAAACCCTGCCTTCGCACAGGTTCCCTGCCCCTTGCAAAATGAGAACGAAAAAGGGGCGGCGAAAATTTCTCGCCGCCCCGTGCAATTTCCACCCGCCGGCCGGCCGGCCCGATCAGTTGCGATTGACCGAAAGCACCGAGGCCGCCGACACATAGATCCCGCCGATCTTCAGCATCGCTCCCGAGGAGGTGAACTCGATGCCCTCGACGGTGCCGGAAATTTCCGTCGCCACCGGCACGGTCGGGCGGTTGTTCGCGTCATAGCGGGCGATCGAGATCGAGTAGGCCCCCTCCGGCGCCGACGATCCGGCGGTCGTGCGCCCGTCCCAGGTATAGATGTTGGCGCCATAGGACAGGTCGGCATCCTCGGCGAAGACCACCGCGCCGAGGCTGTTGCGGATCTCCACCCGCGCCTTGCCCGATTCGGGCGAGTCGTAGGTCCACTTGGCCTCGCCGTCCTTCAGGCTGGTGGTGTTGCCCGCCGCCGTGACGTTGGTGCCGAGGTAGCTGACATAGCTGGAGGCCGTCGTCGCCGCCATCACCGCCAGCAGGTCGCTGAGCTGGTCGTTGGTCTTGATCTGCTGTTCGACCGACGAATACTGAACAAGCTGCTCGGTATACTTCGATGAATCCATCGGGTTCAGCGGATCCTGGTTCTTGATCTGGGTCGTCAGGATCGACAGGAACAGCTCGTAATTGTTCGAAAGCGCCGTCAGCGAGGCGGAGGTGGTGGTCGCCCCGCCGCTCGTGCCGCTGCCGCTAATGCCGCTCGTCGCCATCTCGTTCACTCCTGTCGCCGTCCGGCTCCCGCCGGGGCGCGCCGTGCCTTGCGGGCTATACCTGGATATCGAGGGCGCCGCTGGCGCCGCTCACATAGGCCCTGGCTGCCGCCATCGGCAGCGTGTCGCCGTCCTCCTTCTGGAGGCCGCCGCCCTCGCCCGGCGCGAGGCGGTCATTGCCGCCCTCACCCCGCTCGAAACCGGCGAAACCATTCTGGTTTTTCAGCGACATTTCGAGTCCTCCGCTTTCCAGCTTGAGGCCGGCGGCATCGAGTGCCCGTTCCAGCCCGCGCTGGTCGCGCAGGAACATGTCCAGCGTCTCGCTGCGTTCCACGGAAAGGTGCGCCCTCACCGTGCCGTCGCGCGAGACCTTCAGTTCGACATCCACCCGGCCGAGTTCCGGCGGGTCCATACGGATCTGGAAGCGCGTTTGCCCCTTCTGGGCAAACCTGGCGACTTCCGCCGCCAGATGAGCGCTTGCCACTGCCACGTTCTGTGGCAGCGCCGCCGTCGATCCGCGCAAGGCGGCGGTTGAAGCCTGGGCCTGCGCCTCGGCGCGGCCGATCTCGATCTGTCCGTCGAAGCCGTCGAGCGGCCTGTCGCCGCCCTGCGGCTCGCCGGCCGTGTCCGTCATCGCCGCCGCGAAGGCGAGCGCCGCGGCGCTGACCCCCGGCCGCTGTGTCTCGCCGGATGCCGCACCCGGAGCGCCCGCCGATGCCGGCCGCGCCGCGGCCGCCGGCCTGTCGCCGCCCGCATCTGCGCTTCTGGCATCCGCGCTCCTCGCCAGCGCCGCGAAGGCGTCCGCCTCGCGGCTCGCGGCCTCGCTCAGCACCGCATCGCGCGCCTGCGCCGAAGCCAACCCCTGCGGCGGCACCGGCATCGATGCGGACTGTGTCGTCCCCGCCTGCGATGTGCCTGCCTGCGGTGTACCTGCCTTGGTCGCGCCGGCCTTGGTCGCTTCGTCCGTCTTCGTCGCCCCGGCCTGAGACGCACCGGTGGCGGCCGCCTGCAGGTCCACCTTCAGGCTCGCCGGCACGGATGGCTGCGTGTTCGCCTGGGCAGCGGTCTGTGTAGTGGCTTGGGCAGTGGCCTGGGCAGCAGTCTGGGCAGTGGCCTGGGCGCGCGCTGCGCTCTCGCCCGTTGCGCCGGCCGAACCGTCGTTCATCTCGGTCACCGTCACCTCGACGCCGGCCGGCAGGCTGGCGCCCTGCCGCGCGAGGGTGGAGGCAGCCGCGCGCATCGCCGCGGCGGCGTCGGTCCGCACGGCCGCATCGCTCTGCATCCGCGCGGTCGCGCCGCTCCGGTCGCGAGGCGAGGCCACCGGCCGCGCCGGAGCCTCGGGGGCGTCAGGCAGCGCCTCCTCCGCGCCGGGCATCGCTGTACCGGGCGCGGCCATCGCGGTCGGTGCCGGACGCGGCGCATCTGCCGAAGCCGCAGCCTGGGCCTGCGTTTGAGCCTGGGCCGGGGTTGGGATCTGCGGCGGCAGCGCATTCGCGATCCGTGTCGCCGCATCCGCGCCGGCGCCAGGCTGCCCCGCGCTCCGAACTGCGCTCTGGCTCACGCTCTCGCCCATGCTCTGGCCAACGCTCTGGCCAACGCTCTGGCCAACGCTCTGGCCAACGCTCTGGGCAGCACCCCGGACCGGGCCCTGTCCGACGCCCCGCGCGGCATCACCAGCCGTGCCAATGCCAGTGACAGTGCCAATGCCAGTCCCGATACCAGTGCCGGCCTCCGGCGCCAGCATCCTCGCCGCCAGTCCCGCGGATGTCGCGCGCACGGCCGGCTGCGCGCCTGCCGGCGCGGTCTCGCCCGCCTGTTCCGTTCCAGCCTGTTTCGTTCCGGCCTGTTTCGTTCCGGCCTGTTCCGTCCCGGCCGCCGGTCGCGTCGCGGCGCCGCTGGTCGCGATCGTTTCGCCGCCGCGCCGTGCCGTCGCCGCCATCTTCCGGGCAGCCTCGGCAAGCTCGGCCTGCGCGTCCGTCGCCTTGCCCGCCCCGTCCGCCATCGCGGCGGCCGTCCCGCCGCGCGGGGCCTCGGGCGCGTCGCTGTCAGCGGCGTCGGTCTGCGGCAGGGCCGCAAGATCGCCGGCGGCATCCGACAGATGCGCAACGAGGGCGGCCACCGCCGCGCCGGCGAGCGGCGCCGCCGGACCCAGCATCGCTGCGGCAACACCCAGGCCTGCCGGCGTCGTCGCCAGAACTTCAGCCGCCTTGCCGGCCGTGGCGATCAGCCCGGAGAGAATTCCGGCGCGGCCCCGCTCCTGGCCCGTCTCGGAACCAGCCGCATCGCCCCCACCGGCCTCAGCTTCGGCCTCGGCTTCGGTCTCGACCGGGGCATGCGCCGGCGCATCGGTCCGCACCTCGCCGCCCGCCGCGAAGGCGGCCGGCAGGCTCGCGGCCACGGTCTCGGCAAAGCTCGCGGCAAGGCTCGTGGAAACCGGGTCAGCTTCGCTCCCGGCCAGGTTTTCACCTGCGGTCTCGCCAGTGGTCTCGCCGACCCCTTGGACCCGCCCCTCGTTGCGCCCGGCCATCAGCGCCGAGACGAGATCGTGCCGCGCCTCGCCGGCAGCAGCAGCATCAAACCGCAAGGGCAGGCCGGCAACCGGCATCCGCCCGGCCGGAACCGGCACCACGCCCGCCG